>NZ_JBTSLF010000004.1:3608-36131 GCF_054640775.1 Candidatus Aquicultor sp.
CCCTTATGCCGATGTGGACTTATATCAAGATGGCTTCCTCGTCCAAATGCACGATCACTATAAACCAGATATTCTTCCTAAATCATGGTTTTCCCCCGAGTACACGATTAACAAGTACAAGCAAAGAGGATATAGCTGGGTTTTTGTAACAGAACATGATAGCTTGGACCCAGACTTAACAGACGGTAGTACTGAAGCATCATGGGAAGCACACTATCCACATAGTCGTCACATAGGCGTTACAGGAGCCAAAACGAGCCTCGCAACAGACCCATCTTTCACAAATAAATACGGAAGCTTGAGCCATATGTTAGGTGCTATTCGTGATAATTTCGGGTATGTTGTCGCAAATCATCCAAACCAAACTATCCCTGCTAATTATTCTTGGAGCCTGAAAGACTTAAACGAATTAGAAGATGCGGAATCGGTAGAAATCTATAACGCATCTGTTCCCGACATTCGCGATCTTGCTGGAAATAAATATGGAACAAGCCAATGGGATGATTTACTCGATCGCGGAAAGCACATATGGGGCATTGCAGGGGATGATTTTACGCCTCTGCCGGGGATTGATTATGGCTTTGATGGAGGCACAATAAGAGTCTTTGCGCAAGCTCTCAGTAAAGATGGTATATTATCCGCTATTAGGACTGGCAAGTTCTATGCAACACAGGGTTCACATGGTCCACGTTTTTCCGGTATTGAGGTAAATGATGTAAATATTAGTATTAGTACACCTGAGCCTGCAGACATTAGGCTTGTTGCGCTGACAGGTAAAGTTATTAAAGAATATCCTTCCTCAAAAGTTGCAATATACAGATTCAGAGGCGATGAAGGTTATATAAGGGTTGAGCTAGTTCGTGACCTAGATGGAGCAAAGGCCTGGTCAAACCCAATATTTATAGGCAGGCAAGCTAGCACGAGCGCACATTTTAGTGAGGTAACAAGCGCTAGTCAATCCGGTTTTTCGTATAGTTCGGCAAGTCTTTTCAATGCAAGCATGGTGGCCGCAAGTGTTGATACACCTACTACTATCGCATTCGAACGAGCGGTTCTCTCAATTCCACCGCAAACTAGCGAGGGATCGGCTACCATTGAGCTTGTCGCACCCGATAAAATGCCGACCGATTCACCATCATGGGGCTATTTGTCAGACCTCTATAATGTTGCTTCAAGCGTGTCTCAGTTTATGCCGGGAGCTACACTTGCAATTTCCTACGCCGATAGGAATTATGCTGCGTTTGGCGAAGATTATGTAACTTTATTTATGTTTGATGGATCAACTCAAGAATGGGTTGCGTTGCCGACGACGGTCAATAAGCAGACTAAGCAGGCATCCGCACAAATATTAGAACCGGGGCTTTATGCGCTATCCGCAAACTTCAATGATGATACCATAAAGCCAACGGTTACCATTAATTCTCCATCTTCTAGTGCCACTCTATCCGGAATTTGCACTGTTACCGCAGATTTCGCCGACGATCATGGTGTTTATAAGGCAAAGATTTATTTGGATGATGTTCTACTGAAAGAAGATAAGAGCATAACCAATAACATTCAAGGCAATGTCGATTTTAGCAAATTCTCAAAAGGCGATCATATTTTAAAGGTTGATGCAGAGGATGTATCGGGCAATATCGGTGAGGCATCTGTACCAGTCCATGTTCTCTCAGATGTTTCTCAAATTACAATAAATATTACAAGCCCATTAACATCGCAACTTGCAGAGACTTCCATAACCGTAGCAGGAACCGTTTCAGGGGCGGCGACTGAAGCTTATGTAATTGTTGATGGCAGACCATTTAAAGTAATACCTGTTGGGTCAACTGGTGCGTTTACTTATACGCTTGATACCTCTGGGCTAAATGGTGGGGAGCATTCTGTTAGCGTGAGTGCATTTGATGCGGTTGGTAATGCCGGTACTAGTTCGGTCCCCATTACCGTTGTACCGGACACAGAAGCGCCCGAAACAACAATTATCGAGCATCCAGAATCGGTGGTGCGAGATGGCAATGTGAGCTTTGCCTTTACTAGCTCAGATAATCGCACAAAACCGACCGATATGGTTTATATGTATAAACTAGAGGACGTAGATTCCACGTACACGGTTGCCGCAACTACAACCGTGGCTTATAAAGACTTACCTGCTGGAAATTACGTATTCCGCGTAAAAGCAGTCGATTGGATTGGGAATGTCGATCCGATGGATGCCACATTCTCGTTTACTGTAAACAGTAACCCAACCTCAACTATTACTATAGAGCCTAGTAGTCCAGATGGTGATAACGGCTGGTATATAACGAAGCCGGTAATCACGTTGACGGCTGATGTGTTATCGACGATATTCTACTCGTTTGATAGTGGGGATGAGAAAGTTTATGCTGATCCAATCATCGCGCTTGAAGGAACACACGCGTTATCCTACTATGCTGCAGATAAGCTGGGCAAAGAAGAACCCCATAGCCAGATATTTAAAGTTGACACAATAGCGCCAACAACACCAGTGCTTTGGAGTATAGGGTATATCACGCCAAGCAATGTGGAGAGTATAGCTATTGGTGGTTTATCGGAGCAAGGGTCGACCATCTTTATCACTGCATCCGATGGAGAGCATGAGGTTCGTGCTAGTGTTAAGGCAGGCGGAACATTTAATGCAATACTTAATCTCGCAAGCTTAGGTGATGGTATTGTGACGTTTACTGCCTTTGCTAAAGATGAGGCAGGCAACGTCAGCCCATTAAGCATACCAGTGCAAACGACAAAAGATATTTCACCTCCAAATACAATTGTTAGGACGCATGGAAAGTTAGGCGATAATGGGTGGTTTGTGGGCGACATAGGTGTAAACCTAACTGCAGAAGATGGGGTAGATGGTTCTGGTGTGGCTAGAATCGAATATAGTTATGATGCCGAGAATTGGCAAACCTATGCGATTCCATTTGAGATTAGCGATGAAGGAACAACAACCCTCTACTACCGCGCTATAGATAACATGGGCAATACTGAAATCGCAAAAGAAGAGATAGTTAGATTGGATAAAACGCCTCCAATGTTAACGGGTGCTGTTACAACTTTACTTAACGTAAATAATTGGTATAACTCTGATGTAACCGTACATTTTGACGCATCAGATAGCGTATCAGGGGTGCATACATATACACCAGATACGATGATATCGGCCGAAGGGATTAATCAATTAGTAATGGGAACTGCTATAGACCAAGCTGGTAATGAGGCAACTTATAGCGTAGATGGGATCAATATCGATAAAACGGCACCTTTGATTGCTGTAGCTGCTCCTGAGGAAGGGAGCATCTACATGCTAAATCAGCTGGTCCTTGCTAACTGGAATGCACTTGATTTGCTCTCGGGAAATGAATATGCCTATGGCACTATCGAGAGTGGTTTGCCGATAGATACGCTTTCAGTCGGACCAAAGACGTTCATAATCGAAGCAGAAGACAAAGCAGGCAATAGGATAAGCAAGAAGGTAGATTACCAGGTTTGTTACGATTATCGTGGTTTGCTCTCTCCATTCAAGGATGGCGATGATAGCTTTAAATTGGGCAGTAATGTGCCAGTAAAGTTCAAACTTAAGGATGCCAATGGCAATTATGTAGAAAATGCAATCGTGAGACTTTTTGTAGCTAAGATCATTGATGGGGTGCCAGGTACTGAGGTGCCTGCCATGCCAACCAGCTCATCGGAAACTAACGAGTTTAAGTACGATGAGGTTGCAAACCAGTATATCTTTAACCTAAAGACTAAGAGTCTATCGGTTGGGCATTGGCGGTTAAGGATAGAGCTCAATGACGGGAGTTCAAAGTATGCGGATATCACTTTAAGGTAAGCACTGCAAACAAGGACATAGAAGATTATTGCAAGAGGCGCTGTAAGCATCAGCGCCTCTTGCCTTCTTAAGAAATATGCAGCTCTAGCCGATACATATAGTAGCAAAAAAAGGAGATTTGATATGCCTTTCCTGAACCGTTCAGTTGATAAGCTGCGGGAAGAGAGGGCTTTTGGCATTGTTGAAGCACTAATGGCGATGACGATAATGTCGTTAGTGCTCATCGCATTACTTGGCCTTTTATCCGCGAGCGTAAAAGCCGTCACGAGCAGCAAGACAACTTCAGTAGCCACTCAAATAGCGAATGAACGCATGGAGCAGGTTAGATCCATGCCGTATGCTCAAGTGGGCTTAACCACCGATACTGTAGAAAGCCCCTCTGACCCTATCGGTTACCTTGATGCTGAGACACAAACGGCTTCTGGTACACAGTTTACGATAACCTACCGTGTTAAATGGGTGGATGAGACGTCTACGGCGAGCACTGAGGACTATAAACAGGTGTGGGTAAATGTGTCATGGGTCGAGCGGGGCACAACAAGAACGGTAAGCGCGAGTACATTCATTAAGGACAAGCCAGATCAATACGAGCCGCCTACTGTTAATTTTGATAGCGAGACTGCGGCCGATGGCACGACATTCGATTCGAGCCACACACCGATTCCCCTAAGGGCGACAGGAACGGACGATGAGAATGACCTCGTTCTTTTGCGCTTTTATGTCGGAGGCATAACTCCTGCAGACGGAATCTACCAGTTTGATCCGACCTATAGCTACCAGAACTCTATCCTTCAATGGGACCCTAATGTAACTACGGTTAATACGGATGGTACTACATCTCTGATGTGGGAAGACGGTACCTACGAAGTCGTGGCCGAGGTATGGGATTCTCATGGTTTGAGGGATTCAAAGAGCATTTTCTGGACACTTGATAGATTTACGCCTATATGGAATCCGCTTGATCCAGAAAATCTAACTACTCAGCTGATTAGTGATTCAAGCATTCAGCTGGCATGGCATAGCGCTATAGATGGCAGGGATAGTGTAAATAAATACAATATTTACAGAAAAGAGTCCGGCGAAGCTTTATTTAGCGCGGTTGCAACGAATACCGCGGGCACAGACTATACTTGCACCGGTTTAACCGGGTGGACAACATACGAGTTTTATGTGAAAGGCGTAAGCCCCCTTGGGAACGAAGCGACTATGACGGGAGATATCGTATCTGCGACCACGCCCTTCTGGCTGAACGGAGTTTCCTCAAAATACAAAGACCACGGCACCAATTACTATAAAGTCGATCTAAGTTGGCAAGATCCGCTTTCATTGGTGCCACAAGTCGCGGTCGATCACTTCGATATCTACCAGACCGTAAATGGAACCGAGACGATGATACATACGAACGCGGGCGACCAGCTTACGTACACAGACAACAATTTGTTAAGCAATACACAATATAGATATGAAGTAAGAGCTTACAGTAGCAGTGACGTGCTATTAAACACGAGCACAATCATTTATGTGACGACGCCGAGCTAGGGGCTATGATGGTTAGGTTAATCGCTATAATAAAAAACGAAAAAGGGACGACGCTTGCCGAGTTGATTATTTACGCTGTGATACTTGTCGTTATCCTGGTTGCCTCGTATACGATATATCAGGGTTCGGAGGCTATCTATACGTCCTCAAGCGGGCAAGCAGATGCGCAAAGAACCGCGAGACTGGCGCAGGCTCAAATGACTAAGAATATCAGGATGACCGAGAGTCTCGTAACAGCCGACGACACATCGATTAGCTTAAGGGCCGATATTGATGATGACAACATGTGGGAGACCGTGGATTTCTACACGCAAAACGGGAGCCTTTACGCCAAAATAGATAACGGTACAGCAAAGGAAATAGCGACAGGAGTTCAAAACGATGCGCTAGATATGCCGCTTTTTACATACTACAATATCCATTTTGTACCGATAACTACGGATACGGCCTCTAGAAAAACTAAGAGCTATCAAATCGAGGTTAATCTGATAATCGATACCGACGTAAACAGGCCTCCCGATGCATACACATTGACTTCAAAAGTCATGCTTAGGAACCGTGAATAAGGAGCCTTTAATGATTAAGCGTATTATAAAAGACGAACAAGGCATAGCGATGGTGGTGGTGGTCGGCCTGATGCTTATTATCACTGCTCTTGCTTTTGGCGCGATTGCGGTTTCCGAGAGCGATCTTAAGTTGTCTGCGCGCGACCAGGATTCTATGCAAGCGCTGCATGTTGCCGATGCCGGTATTCAAAAGACGCTGTGGCAACTGGAGCAATACGGTAACAGCATACCGGAAAAGAAATTTACCGTGCCGGTCGGAAACGGCACTGCTTCGGTAAACGCGACGCAGGACAGCGGTTCCCAATGGTACTGGACGATCGAGTCAAGCGGCACGTGTGGTGAAGCTCATCGGAAGGTAAAAGTCACGGTTTTTAATTTCTCACTTTGGAATTTGAACATGGGTCTTGGTCAGAACAACTCGTTGGCATCCGGCGGTAACGGTCTTCTTGGAACGACTTCGATTGATGGGCCGTTCTATGTTAGAGGAAATGTTCAGCTTACCGGTAACTCGAGCATCACGGGTGGGCCGTTTTTTGTAAAAACAGGTACGCTTAGGTTCATGGACAACGGCTCAAACCTCGGCACCGAAAGCTCTCCGGTAGCCGCTTATATTGAACCGGCCGATGGAAACGAAGATATCCTCGATAAACAAGGAGACCCGTTAAACCCAGGAGACCCTCAGGTTAAAGTCAGCCAACTCTCAAACCAGTGCCCGGACATACAGCTTCCGCCGATGGATTCGCAGTCGAGCTACTGGACAACAGCATGCAATGAATCCAGCCCTACTGGTGGGAGTATACCGGAATATAGGGAAACAGGAGGGTTTACTTCAGGTACGCATCTCAACAAGGTGCTAGACACAGATATGGGGGGTCCGACAAATCAGCCGGTTGAAGCACGACACATGTATTTATTAAATAACTCAGCGGAAGACTTCGGTTCCACAACCGGTTTTGGGTGGGATAAGGTGAACCGTAAGCTTTACGTCAACGGTACGATATTCGTAGACGGTAACCTGACTATTGGCGATTCTATGAGCGGTGCGATCACCTATTACGGGAGGGGTACTATTGTTGCAAATGGGACGATAACCATTAACGGCCAATTACGCCCTCCGTATGACCCGCTCAAGGGAGCGTATGATATCAATGGTACACATGTCTTAGGTTTGGTCACAGACGAGACGATCGACATAAACACACTCGGCTCCGGCTCCTGTGACCGCAGTAGTCCTGATGTAAGTGGTGCGTTCTTCGCATCGAAAGAGGTAAAGATCAACCAGAACAACACCACGTTTGTCGGCAGTATGATAGCCGGCGTGTTAAATATTGCCGATAGCACGAATAATAGCCACTTGTTTACGCATCCAAGCTTACCGGATTTCTTGCCACCGTCCTTGCCGGGTAGTACGAAATTCCTTGCAATGACGTCCTCGTGGAGAGAAGTTCCGTAAGTGCTTGTTACGATCTTTATTCGAAATCTAATCGGCGTGTCTAATTCCTAAAGTATTGTTATGGTTTACCGATGTTAAAAAAGATGGTTGCCGAGCGCTCATAGCGTATGGCGGCTACGCCCCGTCCCATTTTTGTAATTGAAATACTAATAGTCAGACCTTAGATGTAGGAGGTAGGTTTTGGGATTGCTTGGCTTGGGCAGGGGATCATCCCCAGTTGGTTTAGATATCGGTGGCGGTACATTCAGGCTTGCACAGCTTAAGCCGTCTGCCGACAAACCCGTCCTTATAAACTACGCAACCATAAAGACCCCTGAAGGCCTTGTAAGCGAAGGCGAGATCCTCGATGTAGAGGGTGTTGCCAAGACGCTTGCCAGTTTCTGGCGTGAGAAGAAGATCTCCGAGAAAGAAGTGGTTGTGGGCGTGGCGAACCAGAAGGTAATCGTCAGGGTTGTCGAGATGCCTTATATGGTCGAATCGGAGCTTAGAAGCGCCATCCAGTACCAGATAAACGAGTACATACCGATCCCTGTTGAAGAGGCGATCATTGACATACAGATAATCTCCGAGCATGAGAACAGCCAGCAGGAGAGAATGATGGACGTGCTTGTTGTTGCGGCACGTAAGGAAATGGTCGAGAACACTGTGGCTGCTCTGGAGAAGGCGGGTCTTAAGCCCGTTGTCGTTGATGTTTCGTCCCTGGCGTTTGCAAGAGCGCTTGCTGATAATACTCCCGAGAAGGTCCTTCAAGAAGAGGACGAACATAAAGCCGCTATTGCAATGATCAATATAAGCTCTAACCTCACGGATATCGTTGTCATCGAGGATGAGATACCGAGGTTTACAAGGGTGAGCAGTATCGGCGGACGTTCCTTTACCGATGCTCTGGTCGAGCAACTCGGGATGACCTTTGATGAGGCAGAGGACCTGAAGAAGCGAATAGGTCTTCCCGCAAGCACGAATAACGAACCCGTTTCTGACGATTCGGATATTTCGGATGTGATTCAATACAAAGAAGCCGTTCAGAATGTGCTTGAGCAGGAGATGATACGGTTTGTCGCAGAGATCAGGAGATCGTTGGACTATTACCTGGTGCAAGCGACAAGGGCGAAGAGCATTGAAAAGATTGTTATATCCGGCGGCGGGGCTAAGCTTAAGAACTTCATTCAGTATTTGCAGGATAACTTCCAAATTGAGGTCGAGCTTGGTCAGCCGTTACATAGCGTTCAGCTTAGTAAGAGATTGAAGATCGAGAACATACAGGACGAAGAACTCTCGATGGCTATCTGTCTTGGTCTAGCGATGCGAGGGGTTGCGTAATGATCAAGATCAATATCAACCTGCTGCCCCGAGAAATCCAAGATAAGCGAAGCGGAGAAAAAGTCATTATTTTTGCCTTACTCGCTCTTGTCGGTTTTGCCGGTATTCTTGCCGCTCTCTATATGCTTAATTCCTGGCAGATTCAGATGAGCGAGGGTCAGGTCGCTATGCTGCAGAATCAGACCACCAGGATGAATACCACAATAGATGGGCTCAGAGTGTATGAGCGCAGGCTTCAAGAAATTCAACGGAGAAAACAGGTAATGGAGCAGGCGATGGCGGGACAGATACTGTGGTCGAAAGTTCTTGAGGAGATAATGGTTGCGACCCCAAATGATGTGTCGCTAGCCACGCTAAACGGTAATGCCCAGGGTATAACATTTGACGGTTTCATTATGGACCCGGAGGATAATCCCGATCAGGGCCACAAACCGGTTGCGAAATGGCTCTTGCGTTTGGCGGATATGAAGCCGCAGCCGGATGTTTGGTTGAGTTCGACTATTAAAGATGAGTCGAAACATGCGATTCATTTTTCAAATACTATCAAGTTTAAAGAATTGCCGGCGCTTCCTGCCCCGCCCACGACTTCCGGGAAGTGATAGATATGAATAAATTAGCGATGAAACAGCAAGTCATAATATTGATAGCGGTATTTGTGCTAATGGTTGCTCTCTTCTATGTGTTTGCATGGAGTCCGCAAACAGCGAGGCTTGCCGAGCTGGACCAGCAGAGAGCGGCGGAAGAGACAAAGCTCGATGCTGCAAAGAGCACGTTGACTATGTTGGTGCAGGTTCGAAAGACTGCGTCTGAATCTGAATTTGAGCTGGTTAAGGTCAGAACCAAGATGCCGAGTGAGCCCCAATTGCCAACGCTTATAGTTTCTCTGCAGAACATCGCTGACGATGCAGGGGTAGCGCTGCTATCAATAACACCCGGCGAGCCGGCCTCGCAGGGGGCTTACGGCGAGATCGCGATCAGCACATCGGTATCGGGTAGCTATGTCTCGATTATAGATTTCTTAAAGCGACTGGAGAAAGCTTCGAGGGAGTTGCGCGTGAATACAATAAACGTCGCCGGTGGTACGACTTATCCCGATTTGGCTGTAAAGCTAACGATGAGCGCCTACACGATGAACGATACGACGCAAACGGCTCCGGCTGCGCCGGCGCAGAGTGCGGCGGTTCCTCAAACCCCAACGGCGGCAAATTAACTAAGGTGATGTAGATGAAACTTAAATCAGAGATATCGGTTGATAAAATAAAAGAAATGGTCAAGACGCCTAAGGGTAAGGGCGCTGCCGCAGGATTGCTGCTGGTCGTGGCGCTCCTGGTTGTGTTGGTGGTATCGACGCTGGCATTTCCGACGCCCGGTGGTGGGCCGGCTACTAATGTGGCGGTTCAAAAATCGGTAATAAAGCCTGCAGTTAGAGTATCCAGCACGCAGACTGCCTCTTCGGTAGAAGGTACTGCCTCGGTTAGTACGAGTACTGCGAGTTCTACCAGCACGGTAAGCTCTACTGATACTGTTGAGATCGAGCCCGATATAACCGGCTACAGAGACCCGTTTACTCCGCTTTCGGAACCGACTACTACGGTAAGCGTTACGAGCAGTGCGGGTTCTTTTGGCGGCGTGCAGGTTGGGCAGAGTGGCGATACAACGCCAACCTCAAACTCGCTGGCCCTGAAAGCCATAGCGAACGTGAATGGTATTAAGTTTGCGGTTGTTATATATAAGGCCCAGGAGTATGCGGTTGAGGAAGGGGATCAGATCGCGGGTTCGCCGTTCAAGGTAACCGATATCGGTGATGGCAGCATATCGCTTCTTTACGGTGATGATAGGCTGACGTTGCAGGTTGGCGATGAGATTATTAAGTAGGATAAACGTCTGGAGCCCGGAACAGAAGGGGCTCTGGCTAAGGATAGCTTAATTGATGTTTACCTTAACGCCCGGGTTGCCGGGCTTTTGTTTTATGCCTGTTGGTGGAGATGGGCAGTATGATAAGTTATACTTATTAGAAAATATCTGGAGGGAAAAGCTGCGTGATAAGGTACGTAACGGCCGGTGAATCGCATGGTCCTGCTTTGTTTGCGATCGTTGAAGGGGTTCCGGCCGGTCTTGGGATAAAAGTGGATGCGATAAATAAAGAGCTGGCCCGCAGGCAGTTGGGGTTTGGCAGAGGCGGGCGCATGCAGATCGAGACCGACACGGCTCAGGTGTTGAGCGGTGTGAGGTTTGGTAAGGCGTTGGGCTCTCCTATAACGCTGAAGGTCGATAACCGGGATTGGAAGAACTGGCTGGAACGGATGTCCGCTGAAGAGATATCCGGCGAAGTCGAGGCGGTAACGCAACCGCGGCCGGGGCATGCCGACCTGGGTGGAATTCTGAAGACGGGACAGCAGGATGTACGCAACATTCTTGAGCGCTCAAGCGCACGGGAAACTGCGGCGAGGGTTGCTGCAGGCGCCGTTGCTAAGCTGCTGTTGGCGGAGTTCGGGATAGAGGTTCTAAGCCATGTCGTATCCATTGGTGATGTCGAGGCGAGTGCCGGGAGGTTGCCGCGACCGGAGGATCTTGAGCAGATTGATAGGTCGCCTGCCAGGTCTTATGATAAAGAGGCGACCGGCAGAATGGTCGAGTTGATAGAAAAGACACGCAGCGCTAAAGATACGGTCGGCGGTGTGTTTGAAGTTTTGGTGTACGGGTGCCCCCCCGGGCTTGGTGGCTATGCCTCATGGGAAGAGAAGCTTGATGGGAATATTGCACGCGCCCTGATGTCTATCCAGGCTATGAAGGGTGTTGAGATAGGCGAGGGATTCGATGTGTCGGCAAAGCCGGGTTCGCAGGCGCATGATGAGATATTTTATGAGAAAGCGCGGGGGTATTACCGCACGACAAACAGGGCGGGCGGTATCGAGGGCGGCATGACGAACGGTGAGACCGTGGTTGCGAGAGCCGCTATGAAACCTATCCCGACCCTGATGCAACCGTTAAAGACCGTCGATATCGTCACTAAACAGCCGGTGGATGCGGTGAAGGAACGGTCTGATGTGTGTGCGGTTCCTGCGGCGGCGGTTGTCGGTGAGGCCGTTGTGGCATTTGAGATCGCAAAGGCGCTGCTCAACAAGTTTGGTGGCGATGCTATAGAGGACACTAAAGCCGCTTACGACCACTACCTGAAGAGGTTGGAAGCTTGATTAATGTCGCTTTGATCGGGTTTATGGGCTCTGGAAAGACGTCTGTCGGGCATGTGCTGGCGAAACAGCTCGGCTATTCGTTTGTCGATACGGATAAGTTTATTGAAAAGAGAACCGGCAGGTCTATCCCGGAGATATTTAAAAACGATGGCGAGGAGGCCTTTCGCAGGATCGAGTCGGCGGCGCTTAAGGAAGTACTTGCGGGCAAGGGAAAGGTTATCGCCTGTGGCGGAGGAATAGCGCTGCGGGAGGAGAATCGGCTGGAGCTGCAACAGAGGGCGGTCATCGTGTGCCTAAAGGCCGGGACGCCGGAGCTGTTCAGGCGCGTAGGTGAAACGGGTGAGCAGCGTCCGCTTCTTGATGTCGAGGACCCGGAAGCCGAGATAGGGCGATTGCTCAAGCAGCGAGAACCGCAGTATGAAAGCATTGCGGATATCACGGTCGACACCTCAGGTAAAACGATTCGAAGCGTTGTCGATTGCATTATGGAAGCGCTTAAAAAGAGATAGAACAGAAATAATTAAGAAATAATAAAAAATAGTAGAGAAATAATAGAGCAATAGAAGCGAGCGGGAGAGGTTTAGTTGATACGGCAGGTTGTGCATGTCGCGCTTGGCGACAGAAGTTATCCGATTTATATAGGTGACGGGATATACCACGGGTTTGTTGAAAAATTCGAGGAGTTTTTTCATGTCGCCAGGGTTGCCCTGATCACTAATTCTACGGTATGGGATCTTTACGGGGCGCCCATCGTTGAATCGTTGTCGGTCGAGGCGATCGATTATGAGCTGATCCTTGTTCCTGACGGAGAGGATGCGAAGTCGCTGGGCGTTGCCGAGCGGATTTACGGGGACCTTATAGAGAAGGGCTTTGAGCGAAAGGACGTTGTTATTGCGCTGGGCGGTGGCGTTGTTGGGGATCTCGCGGGATTCATCGCAGCCACCTATGAGCGGGGTGTGCCTTTTGTTCAGATACCGACCACGTTGCTGGCGCAAGTCGATAGCAGCGTTGGTGGGAAGGTCGCCGTAAATCATCCGCTGGGTAAGAACATGATAGGTGCGTTTTACCAGCCGGCATTCGTATACATCGATGTATCCACGCTGAACACGCTATCCGATAGGGATTTTGCGGGTGGTATGGCTGAAGTTATTAAATACGCTTTTTTGAAGGGCGAGCCATTATTGGGGCTGATACAGGAGAAGCGTGGGGACTTGCTTGGTAAGCAGGTGGACGTGTTGTCCGATGTGGTAAAGACGTGCTGTTCGATTAAGGCGGAGATCGTCGAGATGGACGAGCGGGACGCCGGGGTGAGGGCCTTTCTCAACTACGGCCACACTCTAGGGCACGCGATCGAGTCGACTACCAGGTATGATTACTCGCACGGTGAGGCGGTCGCGGTCGGCATGGTATTTGCAGCCCGGTTAAGTAAGACGCTTGGGATGATCGATGAAGACGCGGTCGAGCTTCATAAGAAGATTATTTCTTCGTACGGTCTGCCGGTCTCGGTATCGGGCGCTGATGCGATAGAGCTGGTAAAAGTCATGCAGCGGGATAAGAAGCGGGCGATGGGCGGGCATAATTTTGTGCTGCTCGACGGGATTGGAAATCCTATTGTTAAGAATATTGACGAGAACCTTTTGATTACGGTGCTCAGCGAGTTTTTGAGAGAGGGATAAGAAGATGGGGAAAATATTGGTTATCCACGGGCCCAATCTGAATTTGCTCGGAAGACGGGAAGAAGCGGTGTACGGAACGGTAACGCTCGATGAGATAAACGCAATGATCAAAGATGAGGCGGCCGCTTATGGGCTTGATGTGGAGTTTTACCAGTCGAACCATGAGGGCGATATCGTTGATAGGATTCAGGCGGGGACTGGAATGGTCGATTGCATTATAATCAATCCGGCCGCTTTTACGCACTATAGCATCGCCGTGCGTGATGCGCTGGCGGCGGTTAAGATACCGGCGGTCGAAGTGCATCTTTCAAATATTCACGCGCGCGAGGAATTCAGGCATACATCGGTTACGGCGCCGGTTGCGGTGGGGCAGATTGCGGGATTTGGTCCGCAGAGTTATGTGCTGGCGGTGCGGGCCGCGGCGGAGATCATTAAAGACAACTAGAGGATTAAGGATATGCAGCCTAGCTATAAAAAAAGGCTTGATAAGTTACGGGAGCGTATTAAGAAGGCCGAGATAGATGCCCTGTTGGTCAGCGATGCCCGCAACATATTTTACTTGAGCGGTTCTAACGGGGGCTATACGGGGGCAAAGGTAATGCTGATCGTCGATGCTATAACATCGACGCTTATTATTGATAAGAGATATCTCGCAGAAACGATGGAGTCTGCGGTAGCCGATACGATTACCGCTTGGACGGAGCCGTCTTACGGCGAGATCGTTGCTCTTCTCAAAGGGTCGGGGGCTAAGAAGGTAGGGTTTGAATCCGCCAACGTGACGGTTAAGCAGTATGAGCGTTTGGTTAAGGAGTTCGACGCAATCCAGTTAGTGGGGGTATCGGGGCTTGTCGAGCCGATACGTGAGATCAAGGATAGGCACGAGATAACCAAGATCACCGATGCCGCCGCGATCGGGGATACGACGTTCGACCACATCGCCGGGATGCTGAAACCGGGGATGACCGAGACCGAGATAAGTACCGAGATCGACTTCTTTATGCGCAAGAATGGGGCCGAGCGCCCGAGTTTCGATACGATTGTCGCATCGGGAATCCACTCTGCGGTACCGCATGCTACCCCATCCTCTAAGAAAATCGAAGCCGGTGATTTTGTAACGCTTGATTTTGGGGCTGTCGTGGAGGGCTATCACTCGGATATGACGAGGACGGTTGTCGTCGGCAGGGCGAGCGAGAAGCAAAAAGAGATCTATGCTAAGGTATTGGAGGCGCAGGTTGCTGCGCTTGATGCTGTTGCGCCAGGTAAAGTATGCCAGGACCTGGACGCTATTGCTCGGGATAGGATAGCTGAGGCGGGCTACGGTGAGAACTTTGTCCACAGCCTTGGGCACGGGGTCGGCCTGGATGTTCATGAGGCGCCGACGCTTGCCAAGGGAAATGAGGCGATGCTGGCTGAGGATATGGTTGTCACAGTTGAGCCAGGTATTTACATAAACGATTTCGGTGGTGTGAGGATCGAGGACCTAGTCGTTGTGACCCGGAGTGGGCGCGAAGTTCTCACCCTCTCGACGAAAGAACTGCTGGAATTGTAAAATACTATTATATTTTTACTAATAAGATTGCTAGTTCGGAGGTTAATGAATGATTTCGACAAATCAATTTAAGAATGGAATGACGATAGAGCTTGAGGGCACGTTGTTTCAGATCGTTGAGTTTCAGCATGTAAAGCCCGGTAAGGGTGGAGCGTTTGTGCGTACGAAACTCAGGAATTTCAAGACGGGCGGCGTTGTCGATAAGACGTTTAGGGCAGGTGAAAAAGTCGAGCAGGCTATGGTCAACAGGCGGCCGATGCAGTATCTGTACAATGACGGGAGCGATTACGTCTTTATGGATACGGAGACATACGAGCAGATAAGCCTTCCCGCATCGTTCTTGCAGGACGAGACGAAGTTTATGAAAGAGAACATGAACGTTCTTATTGCCATGCATGAGGGCCAGGCGTTGGGCATTGAGTTGCCGACGGCGGTAGAGCTTGAGGTTACCGCTACGGACCCCGGTGTTAAGGGCGATACGGCAAGCGGCGGTACCAAACCCGCAACCCTGGAGACGGGGGCCGTGGTACAGGTGCCCTTGTTTATCAACGTTGGAGATATGATCAAGGTCGATACAAGGACAGGCGATTATATAACGAGGGTTTAATTCTTTCGGAGGAACCGGCTTTCGATTACAATTGTTACAATTACATCGCCCAGGAAGCCGGTAGAGCCCGATAGCCGCGGTGAAGAACCAAGCGTTGCTTTACGGAGGATAAAAGTTCTTCACTGACAAGCGCAAATGCTGTATAATAAAAAGGATACCCCGTCTTTTCTCAAAGGCGGGGTTATCTAAGATTTAGAGCAGGTGGATATGAAAGCAAGAGCAGTTAAAGTTACCGATACAACATTACGGGATGCGCATCAGTCGTTGTGGGCTACACGTATGCGTACTGATGACATGCTGAAGATTCTGGATAGAATCGACCGCATAGGGTACTACTCACTCGAAGTGTGGGGGGGAGCGACATTTGATGCCACGCTCCGTTTTCTTGACGAGAACCCGTGGGATAGGCTTCGCGTTATCAAGAAGCATGCCCCGAGAACCCCGCTTCAAATGCTACTTCGCGGCCAGAACCTGGTTGGATATAAGCAATATCCCGACGACATCGTGCGCAGGTTTGTTCTTGAATCGGCCAAAAACGGCATGGATATCTTTAGGGTATTCGACGCCCTTAACGATACCCGGAATCTAAAGGTGTCCATCGAGGCGGTAAAAGAAGCGGGGGCGCACGCGCAAGGGGCGGTATGTTATACGATAAGCCCGGTCCATACACTTGAGCATTATGTCGAAACCGCGGTCGAGCTGGTCGAAATGGGCGTCGATTCCATTTGCATAAAAGACATGGCGGCCCTTTTGACGCCGTATAGGACGTTTAAGCTTGTCGAGAGGTTTCGTAAGGAAATCGATGTGCCGATCGACCTGCATTGCCACTATATCGGCGGTATGGCGCCGATGAACTATCTTAAGGCCATCGAGGCCGGCGTGGATATTATCGACACGGCGACGGTTCCGCTGGCGTTCGGTAACTCGCAGCCGGCGATTGAGATGATTGCTGCGGCCCTTAAAGACACCCCCTATGACACAGGGTTTGAACTTGAGGAGCTTTTCGATATCGCAAAATATTGGGAGGATATCCGTGCAAAACGGGGCTTCCAGCGAGGCGTGACATCGATTACCCATATGCAGGTGTTCTCGCACCAGGTGCCCGGCGGCATGCTCTCGAACCTGTACAGTCAGCTCGAGCAGCAAAAAGCGTTGGATCGCATGAGTGAGGTCTTAGAGGAGATTCCACGAGTGCGGGCGGAGGTCGGGTATCCACCGTTGGTTACGCCGATGAGCCAGATCGTTGGAACGCAGGCCGTTCTTAACGTGCTGACCGGAAAACGCTGGGCGATAATCCCCGATGAGATGAAGCAATACGTAAAAGGATTGTACGGACGGCCCCCGGGCCCGATGGATAAAGAGATACAGGCTAAAATCCTTGGTGATGAAACGCCGCTGACGACGCGGCCCGCCGATTTAATAACCGAGAAGTTCGAGGATTATGCGAGGGCTGTCGGGGACCTGGCGAGGAACGAGGAAGACGTGTTGACGTATGCGTTGTTCCCGAATGAGGCGAAAAAATACCTGGAGGCCCATGTCGAAGGCGCGGAGAAAGCCGTCTTCATGATGAGCGAGGAAATCAGGGCCGTCAAGGAGGACGGATATATGGATGTAAACCAAGTTCGTGAATTGATAAAGCTTGTTGAGGACAGCGGCGTTGCAGAGGTGACCGTTGAAGAAGAAGGCGTAAAGATATCGGTCAGAAAGGGGCCTGCGCTTGCGGTAGATAGCGCGATGGCGCCGGTCTCTGGAAATGGCGGTTCGACTCAACCTGAAGCTAAAACCCAAGATAATTATCCATCACATTGGAAGAAAATAGTTGCCCCGATGGTCGGAACCTTCTATGCGGCCCCATCGCCGGACGTAGACCCGTTTATTTCAGTAGGTGACGAGGTTAGCGAAGGGCAGACGCTGTGTATCGTTGAAGCCATGAAGCTTATGAACGAGATAGCGGCGGAGGAGCCGGGAGTAATCCGTGAGGTCGTTACCGAGAACGGTCACCCGGTCGAGTACGGCCAGCTGTTGTTCCTCTACGAGCCACTCGGCTAGTAATCTTATTTAGCTTTACTAATAGGAGAGAATGTTTTGTTTAAAAAGGTTCTTATAGCCAACAGGGGTGAGATAGCCGTGCGGGTCATCAGGGCCTGCAAAGAGCTTGATATCCCGACGGTTGCAATATATTCTGAGGCCGATGCCGAGGCGCTTCACGCTAAGCTTGCGGATGAGGCGATATGTATCGGTCCGGCCCAGAGCCACAGGAGTTATCTTAATATCCCAAATATCATAAGCGCGGCTGAAATAACCGGCGCCGATGCGATCCATCCAGGATACGGATTCCTGGCGGAGAACCCCCAGTTTGCCGATATCTGCAGGTCATGCCATATAATGTTTATTGGTCCGGTGGCTGAGGCGATTGAGGCGATGGGACATAAGTCGGAAGCGCGGCGCAGGATGATCGAAGCGGGTATACCGGTCACTCCGGGTACCACCGGATCGGTCAGCGGCGACAAAGAAGCGCTGGTCGAGGCAGAGAAGATCGGCTATCCCGTCATGATAAAGGCGTCTGCCGGAGGTGGCGGCAGGGGTATGCGAATCGCGCAGAACGAAAAAGAACTGGTAAAATTCCTCCGGATGGCGCAATCTGAAGCTAAGGCGGCATTCGGCAACGATGATGTCTATATGGAGAAGTACGTTTCCCGGCCGCGCCATATCGAGTTTCAGATTCTGGCCGATGGGCATGGTAATGTTATTCACCTGGGGGATCGCGATTGTTCGATACAGCGCAGGCACCAAAAGTTGATCGAGGAGTCGCCTTCGCCATCGATAAGCGCCGGTATGCGCAAGGAAATGGGCGAGGTTGCGGTAAGGGCTGCTCAAGCGGTCGGCTATACGAGTGCGGGCACCATCGAGTTTCTGGTCGAGCCGGACGGCAGCTATTATTTTATGGAAATGAATACTAGAGTGCAGGTCGAACATCCGGTTACCGAAATGGTGACGGGTGTTGATATTATAAAAGAACAAATACGGGTAGCTGCGGGCGAGAAGCTTAGCTACACCCAGGACGATATCAAGCAAAACGGGCATGCAATAGAGTTCAGGATCAATGCAGAGGACCCATCGAGGGACTTCTTGCCGGCGGGGGGAAGGGTCGAGCTTTTTAATCCTCCCGGTGGACCTGGGGTAAGGGTGGATAGCCATCTGTATACCGGCTACGATGTCCCGAATTATTACGACTCGCTTCTTGCGAAATTGATAGTTTGGGGAAAAGATAGAAATGAAGCTATTAGTAGGGGGCGCAGGGCACTCGAAGAATGTGTAGTCATGGGCCTTGCGACGACGATCCCGTTTCACCTGAGGGTGTTGGACAACGCTTTCTTTAGGAAAGGGGAAATCTACACCGATTTTATTGCCAGGTGGATTTTAAGCGAATAGGAAGCATGATTTCAGAACGAAGGAAAGCGCGTAAAGACGCGCTGGAAATCCTCTATGAAAAAGAAATAACAGGTCAACCATTGGAGCAAATTCTCGAGAACCGTGAGCTTGCCCGTGGTGAGAAGCCAAGCGAGTTTACAATGGAGCTGGTCGAAGGTGTTGCGAAACACACAGACCAGATCGATTCGATTATCAGCGAACATACCGATAACTGGACGCTGGACCGGATGCCGATTGTCGACCGGAACTTGATCAGGATAGGCTTGTACGAGTTGCTCTATGAGGAGGATATCCCCTATAGTGTTTCTATAAACGAGGCCGTGGAGTTGGCCAAGATTTACGGGATGGAAGAGTCTAGCAAGTTTGTAAACGGTATTCTCGGCCGGATTGCGACTGAATTGAAAGAGAGCAGAGGAAGCAAAGAAGCCAAATAGAAAAAACTCTATTAAAGGGTGGGATAGTTGGAGAGGCTAACGTATAATCAGGCTCTAAACAGACTAGAAGAGATAGCGGAATTAGTAAGAAAGAAAGAGATTAGTCTCGAAGATTCGCTGGATTTGCTCGAGGAAAGCGTCCAGCTTGCAACGATCTGCAACCAGCACATCGATTACACCGCCTGGCTGCCGCAGACCGATGAAGAAACCGCAGGAGAGGATATAGTTGCCAGGTAAATACCCGGAAGATACGAGGCTTCTTGTCGAGGAGGGCCTCAAAAAATATTTTCCTGAGGTTGGGCACCCCGAGGAACTGTACAAGGCGATGAGGTATAGCCTGTTCTCTGGCGGAAAGAGATTCAGGGCTGTTCTTGTCGTAGAATCCGCCAAAGTGTTTGGAACCGACCCCGAAGATGTTATGCCGGCGGCGTGCGCCGTCGAGTTTATTCACACCTACTCGCTTATCCATGATGACCTTCCCGCTTTAGACGATGATGATTTACGGCGCGGTAAGCCGACGTGTCACGTCGAGTTCGGCGAGGATATGGCGATTCTTGCTGGAGATGCGCTTAACACGGAGGCGTTTCGGCTCGTAAGCAGCGAGCAGAAGGCGGCCGATGCCGGACGTATCGTGCGGGTGATAGGGGAACTGGCAACCGCATCGGGAGCATCGGGCATGGTCGGCGGGCAGGTAGTCGATATTCAATCCGAAGGCATGGCGGTCGACGCCGAGGCGCTTCAGTTTATACATGAAAAAAAGACCGGCGAGTTGATAAAGGCATCGGTGCGCGCGGGAGCGATTCTTGCGAATGCATCGGAGCGTGAAATTGAGCTTTTGACCGATTATGCGATATATCTGGGGTTGGCGTTTCAGATCGTAGACGACATCCTCAACGTAGTCGGCGACGCGGCCGTTCTCGGTAAAGCTGTGGGCAGCGATGTGCTGCATGAAAAAGCGACCTACCCAGCGCTTTACGGGCTTGAAAAGGCAAAAGAAATGGCGCGGACGATGACCGGCAAGGCCAAGGAGGCTCTGTCGAAGGTCGATGGCGACATGACGGTTCTTGCGGAGCTGGCGGATTTTGTTTTTGACCGCAACTTTTAGGAATGTCGAACCTTGGGAATTTCGAATTGCGAACGTCGAATTAGGAATTGGAAATCGGCGCAAGGTGCTATAGCAGCCTGTAAATGTACTGGGTATAAAGCACTAATTGATAACTAAAAGATGATTAAAAGGCGAATAGTTAGAAATTACCATTACTAAAGCCTGGGCGCAGCGTTATAATACGTGAAATGCGCAAAGATTCTTACACAGTTCTTAGGGCGCGGAATATTATTGAGAACGGCTGTTAAGGGTAAAAGAAGGGTGACATGGACTATCAAATTCTAAACACGATCAAAAGTCCGAACGATATAAAGCACTTGTCGCATGGGGAGCTGGCGCAGCTGGCCACGGAGATCAGGTCGCGGCTGATTGAGACGGTTTCAGAGACGGGTGGGCATCTGGCGTCGAGCCTGGGTGTCGTCGAGCTGACCCTTGCGCTTCACCGTTCCCTTGAAAGCCCGGTTGATAAGATAATTTGGGATGTCGGTCACCAGAGCTACGTTCATAAGTTGCTGACCGGCAGGAACGAGACGTTTTCTACCTTGAGGCAATATGGGGGCCTGGCCGGTTTTCCAAAGAAAAGCGAGAGCGAGCATGACTTTTTTGACAGCGGTCACGCCAGCAACTCGATAAGCTTTGCCCTTGGCATGGCTGAGGGCCGTGATATAGAGGGCGGGAAAGAGAATGTCGCCGTGGTTATCGGCGATGGTTCGCTGACCGGCGGAATCGCGTATGAGGCGCTTAACCAGGCCGGGCATCTCGGCACGCGTTTGATAGTCGTTCTTAACGACAATGAGATGTCCATATCCCCGAATGTCGGGGCGATATCGGGCTATCTTGCCCAGGTGAGATTGGACCCGGGGCATGCCAAACTTCGCAAAGAGATAGAGCAGAGGATCAAGAAGCTGCCGGCGATAGGCGAGCTTGTGTACGATATCGGGATGCATGTGAAGGAGAGCGTGAAGGCGCTTCTGGTGCCGGGAATGCTGTTTGAGGAACTCGGGTTTACCTATATAGGCCCGATAGACGGCCACGATATACGCGAAGTCGAGCGCAGCCTCGGGCTCGCCAAGCAGGTCGAGGGCCCCGTTTTGATACATGTGATAACGAAGAAGGGGCTCGGGTATTCGCCGGCAGTCGAGCGGCCCGAAAAATGGCATGGTATCGCGCCGTTTGTTACGAGGACGGGCGAGCTAAAATCTTGCAGCAATATTCCCACATATACCGAGGTCTTTGGGAAAACACTGGTAGATTTGGCGAATAAGAATGATAAAGTGGTCGGGATAACCGCGGCGATGGCGAGCGGCACCGGACTGGATATATTCGAGAAGGAACACCCGGAGCGGTTTTATGATGTCGGGATAGCCGAGCAGCATGCCGTTACCTTTGCGGCCGGCCTGGCGATGCAGGGGTACCAGCCTGTCGTGGCGATATACTCGACGTTTTTACAGCGCTCGTATGACCAGATAATGCAGGATGTGAGCCTGCAAGAGCTTCCGGTGGTTTTTGCGATCGATAGGGCCGGCATCGTCGGTGAAGACGGTCCGACGCACCATGGGGCGTTTGACCTGACGTATATGAGGAGCGTTCCGGGCCTTACGGTCATGGCGCCGAAAGATGAAGAAGAGCTGCGGCACATGATGTTTACCGCTCTTGAAATGAAAAAGCCGGTTGCCTTGAGATACCCGAGGGACAGGGGTTTTGGTATACCGATGTCTGAAGCGTATCGCCTGATTCCTGAGGGGAAAGCGGAGATTCTCACCAAGGGAAGCGATGTCTGTATTCTTGCCATCGGCAGGATGGTGCAGTCCTCTGTGGAGGCCGCCGAGGAGTTAAGCAAGCGGGGCGTTTCGGCATCTGTGGTCAACATGCGTTTTGTAAAACCGCTCGATACCGATATGATCGCCTGGGCGGCGCAAAACCATAACCTTGTAGTGACCGTCGAGGAGAACTCACTCATCGGCGGGTTTGGGTCGGGTGTACTCGAAGTTCTCACAGAGCTTGGGGAATCTACGCCCGCGCTTCGTTTAGGCATACCGGATAGGTTTGTATCCCACGGGTCGATTAAACGCCTGCTTGCAGAGATCCATCTCGATGCGAACGGGATAGCTTATAGCGTTAACCGTAAATTGGATGAGCTGGGCAACCCGAAGAAGCGTTCCAGAGTCGTGGAGAAGCGGGTAGCCGGAAAGCGCACATCGGTTCTCGAGTAACCGGAAGATACCAAAGATGACAAGGAAACGGGCGGATGTCTACTTAGTAGAAGCGGGGGCTGCAGAGAGCCGCGAACAGGCGCGACGGCTTATAACCGAAGGCAAGGTGTTTGCCGACGGTAAGCCGGTGAGTAAGCCCGCAAGCCTCATTGAAAGCGGCAGTCACATCACTGTTTTAGAGCCTAACTTATATGTTTCCCGCGGCGGTCTTAAGCTTGAAAAAGCCCTCCATGCATTTGGAATCAATCCCGAAGGTAAGTTTTGCGTTGATGTTGGCGCGTCGACCGGTGGATTCACGGACTGCCTGCTTCGCCATGGAGCACGCAAGGTGGTCGCAATCGACGTGGGGTACGGACAGCTTGCCTGGTCGCTCCGTCAAAATCCCAAAGTCGTCGTTATGGAACGCACCAACATCCGCCATGTTACCCCTGAGGATATCGAAGAACCGGCCGACTTGATAACGATCGATGCCTCCTTTATCTCACTGGAGAAAATCCTCGAAAATGTTTTGACCCTCATGAAACCCGACGGAGAGCTTATCGCGCTTGTGAAGCCCCAGTTTGAGGCGGGCAGGGAGCGGATAGGCAAAAAAGGCGTGGTAAAAGATCCCGAAGTGCATAAGGATATTGTGCTACATATATGGGACTATTTTGAGAAGAACGGTTTGTTCATAAAGGGTTTAGTGAGTTCCCCCATAAAAGGGCCCGAAGGAAATATCGAGTTTCTTATTTACGCTTCGCCCACCAAGCCGGGCATTCCTGAAGAGGATAAAGCAGGAATAATCAACAGCGTGGTAGAACAAGCACATGAAGAGTTGAAGTAAGGGTCTAGAGACAAGCTCGCTATAACCGGGACAGGGCAATTTTGGCCAACTTTTTGGCCAGCTCCAGGTTGGCTGGGTCGTTGGTGTTACCAACAGCAATGTTCAGGTAAACATCGCCCTTGAGAATATGCAGTCCCGGTGTTCCCCAGAAGGCGTCGTCGGCCAGACCCGGCACTTCTTTCATGGGGTCTGTGTTTTGTTTTGTTGTCCGGAAAGTTGTTATAGCGCTTTGAGCTTGCTCCCGCATTACTCCCGACATTCCTTGAGTTTGAATTACGGAAATCTGAATAAACCTGGAGGACTCTTCGGACACGGCGTTATAAAGGCATATTACCTGCCCCATGGCATTGCCCGTTTTGTTAATGGTCGCTTCCTTAACTGGCTCCCCGAGGGCTTCCTCTGCCTCTTGCCGGGTAATTAACAGGCTGGGGTCGACGATTTTTGTATTTGCCACCGTTTTTTGGTTTTCTACTCGTCTTTCCTTTTCGGACGGGGCTTTCACCGAGGAACCGCCGCACCCAGCTATAGCAACGGCTATAAGAACCGAGAGAAAAATTATGAATAACCTTCTTATATTCAAAAAATCGCCTCCTCAGATAATAGAGCCTTTCACCTTAATCTGGCGACCTATAGCAAGGGGATGGGTGAAGTCTCTTTTGATTGTACACCTTCTCGATGAAACATCCAATGTACAAAGGAGATGTGTGAAAATCATTTCTTAAATCAGTCTCGGTATAATAGCGTATACTGCTAACTTTCAAGAGGGTGTCAATTACCCGGTGTTGGCTTATAATATAAAGCGTTCATAAAAACTGGAAGCAGGATGTATTTATGCATGAAACACCTCAAAAAAAGATGAATACTGTGACGGTCGTTATAAATTGCGAGAAACCGGCTGTACCGCCGATTGCGTTTGAGCTTATCGAGTGGCTTGGCGAGCGGGGTGTGAAGGCGATAATGCACCAGGATGATGCGGTTAAGCTGAAGAGACCTGATCTCGCAGCCGATGATGCGGCGATACAGAGCAGCGATGGTGTGGTGTGCCTGGGTGGGGATGGTACTATCCTGCGGGCTGTGCGCATCCTTAAAGGGGCGATGGTGCCGGTTGTCGGGGTTAATCTCGGCCGGGTCGGGTTCTTGTCGGAGGTCGAGTTTACCGATATGTATCCGGCGATGGAGAGGGTGATTGCCGGCGATTATAAGATCGACGAGCGTATGACGCTGCAATGCACGGTTAACGCCGCGGATTTTCATCAGACATATATCGCGCTCAATGAAATAACGGTTGAGCGGGGTCATCACCAGCGGATGCTTGAGATGGGCGTCTTTATAAACGAGCAGATATTCAGCAGGTATAAGGCGGATGGTCTCATATTCGCTACCCCCACGGGCTCTACCGCGTATTCGTTTTCGGCGGGCGGCCCGGTGGTATCGCCGGTTCACGATTTGATTTTGCTGACACCCATTAATCCGCATTCGCTGTTTGGCAGGACCGTTGTTTTGGGCTCCCAGGATAAAATAATGGTAGAGCTGGGACGGCGCCTGGAAATCACGGTGGGTATCGATGGTCTTGCCGTGTTTCAGTCCATCGCCGATTCAGTGCATATCGAGAAAGCGCAATCAAAGGTGCTGCTCATCAAGCTTAAAGATAGAAGTTTCTACACGGTATTTAAAGATAAGCTGACTGTTTGGGACACTTGGCTTCACTAATCTGTGACAGAGTACTGGGGAGAAGATGCTTCAAGAGCTTTCTATTAATAATCTTGCGCTCATAGATAAGGCGCGCATCCAATTCGGGCAGGGCTTGAATATACTGACCGGGGAGACCGGGGCGGGCAAAACCGTTGTCGTCGGGGCGGTCAACCTGCTGTTGGGTGGGCGCGCCGACGCATCGCTTATCCGAAGCGGCAGCGCAAAGGCCGAGGTGCAGGGAATGTTTGTTATCCCCCATGGCCTAAAAGCATCCGATGAGAAGTTAAGCGATATTCTTGAAGACGACGACCAGCTTATTATCCGCAGGGTCATCTCCACGGACGGCAAGAACAAATGCTACATCAACGACCACATGGTAACGGTCGCCACGCTTTCTGAAATAGGAAGGCGCCTGGTCGACCTGCACGGCCAGCACGAACATCAATCGCTTTTTAAAACATCGTCGCATGTAGATTTTCTTGATAAATACGGCGGCAAGAAGCTGCTGGAACTACGAAGTGCGTTTCGCGAGAAGAGCGAGGCGCTGCGGCGATTGAAGGACGAGTTAGGGCAGTTGCGTGGGGCCGAGCGTGAGATGCTTGGAAAGAAGGACTTGCTGCAATTTCAGGTGGGTGAGATCGAGCGGGCGGCGCTTGCGCCGGGAGAAGACGATGAGCTTATGCGGGAGCGCGATATCCTGCGAAACGCTGAGAAACTTTATTGCTCGGTGGCCAAAGCCGCGAACGCACTCTCGGAAAGCGATGAGACCGCACCCGGAACCGAGCTGGTTGCAAGGGCGGTGGATGAGCTTCGCGTGGTGGCGAGTATCGACCCGGAGCTGGATGGGCTGATAGAGCGCCTCAACGGTATTTTGATAGAACTCGAAGACTGCTCCCAAAGCATCCGTGACTATGGTTCGACGCTGGACTTTCCGCCGGGGAGGCTGCAGGAAATCGAGGACCGTCTGGCCGTTCTATCTCTTCTCAAACGAAAATACGGAGCGACGATTGAGGATATCCTTGCTTATATGGATACGGCCTCCGAAGAGCTGCTCCTGTGTGATACCTCGGGGGAGAGGATGGAGAAACTCGAGGTAGCTATCAAAGAGACCGAAAAAGAGCTGGCCGGCATCGCAGTACAACAGAGCGAAGCCCGTGCGAGCACCGGTAAGAACTTCGTTAAAGAAGTTATGAGAGAACTTGCCGATTTGAATATGCCAAACGCTCGATTTGAGGTATTATTTAGCAGGGAACAAGATAGCGACGGGTTACTTGTAGAAGATAAAAGGACGAAACTGTACGCGAACGGTATCGACAAAATCGAGTTCATGGTCTCGGCGAACAAGGGAGAGCCGGCAAAACCGCTCACGAAGATAGCATCGGGCGGTGAGATTTCGCGGGTGATGCTCGCGCTGAAGATCATCCTTGCCGATGCGGACGAAGTGCCGACTCTGATATTCGATGAGATCGATGTGGGAATCGGCGGGACGACTGCGATGGCGGTCGGCCAGAAGATGTCGATTCTTGGGCTACGGCACCAGGTGTTCTCTGTGACTCACCTGCCGCAGATAGCCAGCTTCGCCGATAAGCATTTCTCCGTTGTTAAACTTGAGGTGGGAGAGCGAACGAATACCGAGATCGTGGAATTGCTAAGCGGGGACAGGGTGAGCGAGATGGCGCGCCTGCTGAGCGGAAATGTTAGTTCGGATGTATCGCTTAAACATGCTGAGGAACTGATAACTGAGGCGCAAAAAAACAAACACGGGCTGATAGATGGAAGAGTTAACTAATAAAAAAGAGATAACGGCTGATGTGATTTTACCCGAAGCCTCGATGGATGGCAGCGTCGAGTCCGAAATGGAATCGCAGCTCGAGTATCCAGGTAAAATCTTATTCAGCGCAGACGTTAAAATACCTGCAAGCGGTCCGTCAACGACAACGGCGCTCCGTATTAATCAAATACGGCTTGAGAAACGCCGTAAGAGGATGCTGAAGATACAGCAGGGCCTTTTTATCATAGGGTTGATAATGATGGTGGGCCTCACGTATTATGCAGTGACCGAGCCTGGGATATTGCGTGCCGTGCATGGTTCAAAGGCGGGCGCCTCGGAACTTAACAAGCACGCTAAGGACGAGCCGCTTTATAATTGCTTCGCGACGGTCGGCACATCGAGCCTAAAGTTATCCCTGCCGGGCAAGAACGGAGATGTGATCGGGGTGGGGTTCCATGAAGCGGAGCGTATAGAAGCGATCGCAATTAAACCCGCCGTAAATTACTTTAATAGGGATACCACCGCAACCGTGCGAGAGGCGGTGCTTGCGACCAAAAGCCCCGTGCTGTTTGTGATGAGTTCACGTGGACGGGGAAGCGCACCGACGTCGGCTATGGACATAGCGATGAAGCCGGGCGCTGCCGTCTACAGTCCGGTTGATGGCGTTGTAACCGTGGTAAAGACCTATACTCTTTACGGAAAGTTAATCGATTACCATGTAGAGATTCAGCCGGATGGATACCCTGATTTACGGGTCGCGATCATCCATATCGAAAACGTCCAAGTTACCGTCGGGCAAAGAGTCGAAAGGCGGGCGGATCAGATAGGGTGGATGAGACCGCTGCCCGATATAGCAAGCCAGATAAATAAGTACCTGCCAAAACAGTACGATCATGTTCATATCCAGGTGAATCCCGTAAGCGCGCAAATACAGGGCAAGCTGGGATCGTAAGAGAGGTTTGTTGTGGATAGTTCCAAAGAACTTCTTGATAAAAAAGCCGAAGTTCCTGTCGATAGCGTTACCATAAAATTACCGGTGCATGATACTCTAGAGAGAGATATTCTACGAAGTGATTTAGGAAGAGATGATCGACCCGGGGTGCGGGTATCCGACCAGGAGAGCGAGAAAGCCGGAAGTATGTTTTATGAAGGTGTCGCAAAGCTCGACAAAAGGACAAAAAGGCTTGTAAAGCGGCTGAAACCCGGAGATATCGCGATAATCGACCACGAAGACCTCGATAGGGTTACCGCCGAAGCGGTTGTTGAGACCGGTGTGGAGGTTGTCATAAACGCCAGTTGTTTTACCTCGGGGAAGTATCCCAATACCGGCCCCATAATCCTCTGTTCCGCCGGAATCCACCTGCTGGATAACGTTGGCGCAGAGATATTTGAAAAAGTCAAAGAGGGGGCTAAGCTCAGCGTACAGGGCGAGGAACTTTACTGCAACGGTACGCGTATTACCTCAGGCAAGAAACTCACACACATGATGCTCGAGCAGGAAATCGAAAAAGCCCATAGCCGAATCGGCGAGGAAATCGAAAAGTTTGCCGTTAACACGCTCGAATACATGCAAAAGGAAAAAGAGCTGATTTTGGACGGCTCGAGGGTTCCGGAAACCCGGGTTAACTTCAAGGGACGTCACACGCTGATCGTTGTTCGCGGGTATGATTATAAGGCCGACCTTAAGGCGCTCCGGGCGTATATACGCGAGGTGAAGCCGATATTGATAGGCGTCGATGGTGGCGCCGATGCCCTCGTCGAGGAGGGATATAAGCCGGATATCATCATCGGGGATATGGATAGCGTTGTCGACGATACGTTGAAGAGCGGGGCCGAGTTGATCGTCCATGCGTATCCGGGCGGTAAAGCCCCGGGCCAGAAAAGGCTTAACGATTTGGGCTTATCACCGATTATGTTTGAGGCCGCCGGGACCAGCGAGGATATTGCGATGATTCTCGCCTACGAACACGGATGCGAGCTTATCGTGGCCGTGGGTACGCACGCAAACCTTGTCGAGTTTTTAGATAAGGGCCGCAAGGGGATGTCCAGCACGTTCCTGGTACGCTTGAAAGTAGGAAGCAAACTCGTTGATGCTAAAGGCGTAAATAAGCTTTACAGGTCCAGCGTGAAAATAAGCCATCTCTTGGTCTTACTTTTTGCCGGAATGAGCGCTATTATAGCCATAGTGATGGCTGCACCCAGTATTAGACAGTCCATCCGGTTGCTATTAATCCAGATCAAACTAATGCTAGGTTTTTAGGGCAGGAATATAAATTAAGATTTAGGAGTAGCATATGTTAGATATGCGCTATCATATAGCGTCGCTTGTCGCGGTTTTTTTTGCGTTAGCAATCGGTATTCTTCTGGGAACGGTTATTGTAGATAAGGGTGTGCTTGTGAACCAGCAACAGGCACTTGTCAAACGTATCGAAACGAACTTCAATGAACTGCGCGAAGAAAATCGGATGTTGCGAGATGAAGTCGGGGAGCAAAGAAAATTTGCGACCCAGGTAATCCCGCTTGCGATAGAGGGAAGGCTCGATAAGCAAAATGTCGGCGTTATTACGACGACGGATGTTGGAGACGAGGTTGTATCGGGACTTTTAGATGGGCTTAAAAAGGCGGGGGCGACTACAAACTCAATTAAGCTAAACAATGAATTCAAGCTGACCGACCAGGCGTTGACGCAGTTAAAGCCCTACTTCACCGCAAATCAGTTGACGGCTGATAACGCGCAGGAGCTTGTACTTAAGAAGATGGTCGATGAGTTGGCGAAACCTACCACGTCGACCGCTTCGGCGATCACTACGACTACGGCTGTTGTCAAAGTGCCGTTTCTCATGCAGCTCTCAAATATGGGCTTTATAAAAACGGATATAAATCTCTCGCTCTTTAAGCCCATAAGTGCGGCGGTAATCGTTGGGGGATCGGATTCCAACCAGGATTCGCTGAAGACCGACCTTCCGCTGGCCTCGCAGTTAAAGGCTATGAAGATCAGAGCGGTCGGGGTCGAGACGTCGGTGGTCAAAAAATCGTACATAAAAACCTACCAGGCGGCAGGAATTCCAACCGTCGATAATATCAACCAACCAACGGGCATCATATCGGCAGTATTTGCGCTTGCCGGACAAGATGGAGATTTTGGGATAAAAGGGACCGCAGGCCAATTCATGCCGACGTACACATCCCATTAAAAGAAGAAGCGACGTTTGAAGGTCTCTATGGATAGTACCAGGGTAATCGCAGTAATAGCCGCATATAACGAGGCAGATAGAATAGCCGAAACCGTACATGCGGTACGAGATATAGAAGCCGTAGGAAACATCCTTGTCGTTGACGACGGCTCCACTGATGCGACCTCCGAGGTCGCAGAGCAGGCGGGAGCCGTTTTATTGCGCCTGCATCAGAATGTCGGTAAGGGAAAAGCCCTGCAAAGAGCAGTGGAGGGCGTACGAGAGGAGATCGTGCTGTTCCTTGATGGTGATCTTGGGACATGCGCCGGTGAGGCCGCAAAGATACTTGCGCCTGTTCTTAGCGATGAGGCGGATATGGCGATCGGCGATTTCCCGAAAGCGCAGAAAGCCGGCGGCTTAGGTTTTGCAAAAGGTTTGGGTCGCTGGGGGATACACCGGTTTACCGGCGTATCTATGAATGAGCCGTTATCCGGCCAGAGGGCTGTTAAGGCCAAATATCTGAGCGGCTTGGAGTTTGAATCCGGCTATGGGCTCGAAGTCGGGTTAAGTATCGACATCCTGAAACAGGGATGCCGGGTGGTTGAGGTACCGGTTAGTATGACGCATCGCGAAACAGGCCGCGACCTGGCGGGATTCGTCCATCGCGGGCGGCAGTTTTTACATATTATACGAGTAATCATTCGAAGGATGTTATCAGATACATAAAGAAGATACGCAGCACAGGAGGCAGTAGCGGTGATCGAACGGGGCATACTATACGTTGTAGACGAAACTACAAACAGCATGAGCCAGCATGTTCTCATCCTTTTAAAGTATATCAACAGGGCGCGGTATAAGCCCTACCTGTTGACCTCCTCGGATTCATATCTACTCGAACATGTCAGAAAGCTTAATGTAGAGTACGAGGTTATCCCCGCAATCGCGGGCGCCAATAAGCTTAATCTCGGCGGTATCGCCAAGCAAATAGACCGGTTTATCGAGGAACATGCCGTTAATTTAATCCATAGCCATGGATATCAGGCGTGTTATGTGAGCGCCCAGGTTGCTAAGAATAGGGATATCCCTCATATTAGCACGGTGCATACAGTCGATAGCGCTACCTCGAAGAAGAAGGGGTTTTTAAACCTTCCTTACGATAAGATCGCGGCTATGCCGGACCACCTGATTGCCGTATCCGAAGTGGTTAAAAAGGATATAGAAGGTTTCAATAGCGTTAGCTTGATCTGCAACGCCGTCGAGGCAGATAGGTTTGGCGAAACGCTTGATACCGAGCACCTGTACAGGGAGCTTGACCTGAAGAAAGCAAACGACCTTGTCGGCGTGATTACGAGGCTTTCTCCTGAAAAAGGAACGGGCACGTTCTTAGAGGCTGCCGCGGCGCTGGTTAAAGATAACCCGAATATGTACTTCATAATCGCCGGAGATGGAGATGAGCGTCAGGCTTTAGAGAAGAAGGCATCGACTTTGGGTATATCACAAAACTTACGGTTTTTAGGGTTTCGGCGAGACGTCGCTCATATATTAAAAAGCCTCGGTGTCGTGGTGATCCCGAATCTGGCAGCAGGCTTACCCCTTATTCTTTTAGAGGCGCTGGCCTGCAAAATACCGGTTGTGGTAACCGATGTGCCGGGTGTGCGTGAGGTTGTCACTGAAGATCACGTTGAGATGATTCCGGCCGGTAGCACGGCGGCAATTATCGAAGCGGTATCCGGTATACGTGCCGACCAACGTAAGGCCGATGCTAAAGCGCAGGCAGGCTATAAAGTAGTAACTGAGAAGTTTACCATCCCGAGTATGATAAAGCCCACAGAGTCTCTCTACCTTGAAAAGGCGAGATAGCTAAAAAAACCATTGGCATATTAAGGCTTGCATATTAGAATATGTAGAGTCGGCTTAAAGCGATATCCCCCAAGCGTTAGCGGCATATCGACACTACATATTGATAGCAGTTATTCTAGAGGCAAGGTGGTATATGTCAAAAACGGTAAGCTGCGTAGCTCCGGCCCAGCGAAAGCAAGCAGGATCGTATATGACGAAGAAGATAATCAGCTTTGTAATACCAGCATATAACGAGCGAGAATATATCGAACAGGTATTGCGGGCGC
>NZ_JBTSLF010000005.1:0-34160 GCF_054640775.1 Candidatus Aquicultor sp.
CACATCCTGCTCTTCTTTTGGCTGGTCGGGCAGGCAGGTAAGCTCGTTTATCTTCTGCTTATGGACCGCATTTATGCCCCGCGAGCCGAAAAAGAGCGTAACCTGTGAGCCAGCCCTTTGAAGGCTTAATGCCGTCATCATCGCATTAAAGACCTGGCACAGCTCATCGTGAAAGCACATGATAGAGACTTTTTTGACCACCTTTGACTGAGCATCCATTTTACTACCCCCTTCTTAATAAAAAGGCTTCCTTAAGGGACATATAGTAAGTCTATAAGCGATAAATATTAGAAGGTCAAAACCTTATCGCTCTCTGCTACGATCTCATACATCTCATTTAACCCGCCGATGGGGCAATTCTGTGGACTTATGCCTCTTATTTTTTCTGCACAGCTACCACAACAAAGAACTTCGCCACCCATATCTTGAAAATCTTTCATCATCTGCACGACCGCGAACTGCTCGGTATCTAACTGTTCTGCCTCAACCCCTCCTCCGGTTAGAAAAACCTTTACCTCATCTCCCTTGGTAAGAGGTTTTAGGCCAAACCTGAAGGCATTCCAAACGGTTTCCGGGTCATTTGAGTTAATAATAATTCCAAACTTCATTAATCCTCCTCACACCTTACCTGTTTTTCTTCCTAGCCTTACAAACGCTAAATGATACGGTACAGAAGTAGGGGCGCAAAAACTAGCGCCCCTTTAAACCTCAAACATGCTTATATTTATCTTGCCTAGTAAACACCAAGCAAGTTCAGAGCCAGTAAAACCAGACCGACTACCGCGATCCTTTTTACCCATAGGGGGCTTATACGCTTTGCTATCTGTGGTGCGATAAGTCCACCCAATATGGCTGCCGGAAACATGATAAGAAAGAACGTAAGATCAAAGTTGCCGAACTGGTAGTGGCGTGTAGCCCCCATTAGCGTGTTGAAAAAGATAGCTAAGAGTGAACTCCCAACAACAACGTATATGGGAAGCCCTAATGCAACCGTCATTAGGGGAACCATAAACGGACCGCCGCCAAATCCAAACATAGAAGAGATAATTGCAATAAAAAAGCCACCGATCGCACCTACAACGATATTTATTTTAAATTCCTGTCCCCAGAATTCGATTACCACAACGATCCCTCCTCTAGGCCTTTGCTGACGCTGCTTCTTCAGCTTTTTTCTTAAACTCTTTCATAAGCGCTTGCTCCTTCTTATTCTTGGCCAAATAGCCAGGGGTCGTCTGCCAGAGCATAAGGCCGGCCAAGACAAGAAGTATCCATCCGAAAACGAACTTGAACTGCGTTAGCGTAATCAGCTCGGTTAACTTGGGGCCTATAAACCCGCCTGCCACCATGGCAAGACCTATACTGATACCCAGTTTCCAGTTAATAAACTTAATCTTTGAATAGCCGTAGATACCCGTTCCCTGCGAGAAAAGCACCGTAGGCATGACCGTGCCTGCTACAATTGCATGGGGCAAAGGCCATATCGAGACGAAAAGAGGGTTCATTATAAAACCGCCACCGGCACCCATGAGTACCCCAAATATTACTATGGCGAGCGTTAGCAAGAAGGGGCCGAACACATTAATGCTTGTGCCTGCATTGCTCAAATAAACACTTGGAAAGCCGATCTTATTTTCTATCGTAACAGGTTTGCTCTTGGCATCCTTATCCACCGCCGCCACGATCGTGTATTTTCCGGGGGCCGAGCCGTTACCAATCGTTACCTCAGCCGTGTACGATCCATCCGGGTTGACCTCAACAGTGGGCGCTAAGACTTTATCGGGGTTTTTAAAGCGTGCCTTAACAAGCTGCATAGAGCGCTTCTTATTTTCTTTAGCATCCATTCCCTGCAGAAGTTCTCCTCTTGATCCTATAATGCTCCCCATAAGCGTAGCCTGGTACCGCTCGATGTTGATCTTTGCCGGAACTGAGTATGCAGCATCAGCGCCGATACCCTTTAGGACCTCGGAGTAAGACCACTTTTCGCCGTCTTTTTTAGATTTTTCCAGATCCTGTTTGAAATCCTTCGGTACAAATATCTTATAAAAGGCCGGCATGTCGTAGGTCATGTAGAGTATATACGGTCGCTTGCCGGTTTCTTTATCGACATCGGCATCAAAACGTGAAGCGCGCACCTTCTTGTCGGTATATACCTCGAGGTATACCGGTTTACCTGCGGGCGCAATTCCCTTAACGGTAATGACGCCGCCGTTATTTAACGACGTCTTATCCACTTGGATAGTTGGAAGTTTTGTAGTGCTGTTGCTATCTTGAACTTGGTCCACGTTTGACTGCGCAAATGTAGCACCCGTGTTCCCTTTTGGCTCTTCAGCTAAAGTGATCTGCTGATACAGGGTGACTATCCCGACTGCTAATAGAATAGCCAACAACCAAAAACGCTTCATAGCGCACCGTCCTTCTTAGTTTATTGTTGCTCTCACACAAGCTAAAACGTTACGACCCTGTCGCTTTCTTTAACGATCTCATGCATATCTTTTAGCCCACCGATAGGGCAAGCTTGAGGCTCAAGACCTCTTAGTTTCTTTGCACAAGTACCGCAACAAAGAATTTGCCCACCTAAAGCTTCTAAGTTTCTCATCATTTCTGTAATCGGAAATTGTTCGGTGCCAATTCGCTCTGCTTCAACACCTGGACCGGTTAAAAAAACCTTTACTTCGTCCCCCGACTTAACAACGTGCTCGCCATACCTGAATGCGTTCCAGACGGTCTCGGGATCATTTGAGCTAATAATAATTCCAATCTTCATTAACGCCTCCTCGTTCCTGGATAAGTTCCTTTTTTGGTAACAGGACAGCAGGCCGGGGCTGGTAAGCTGCCCTTATATTGCTTTTTTAGGATTTTCAAAATATCTGGTACTACCGGGTCAACGAGGAAGTAGCAACGCAATCTTCCATCGTTGTAGTAATCAATGAGACCATATCGCCTTAAAAGTGCTAAGTGCTGAGATATATTGGGCTGGCTTGCCTCAATTGATTCCTCAAAATCACTTACGCATTTTACGCCCTCTTCGAGCTGCTCCAGTATCTCAATCCGTAAAGGATGTGCTATTGCCTTTAGCAACTCGATCCTTCCTCTTGTAGATTTCATGCTTATCCCATCTCCTAGGGTGATAAAGCGTTTACATAATTAGTTAATAATATCTTTATATAATTATGTATTACTGTCAAGGGAATAATTACTATACTTGCTAAATTAGTTATTTAAAAAAGAGCCGAACTTAAGGCTCCTTTTATTATTCTGCAGCGGTTGGGTATAAGTTGATAGTGGGAACTTGAAAATCACCGTAAAGGAGTAAGAAATATGAGCAGGATACGACAACTCGCACTTTTGGCCGCGGCGGCATATCTTGTTAGCCGTTTCATACCGCGACGACACAAAGAGATGGGCGAAGCACCGATGAAAGAGCACGAGGCGATGGCGAAAAAGCATGGTAAGTCGGTAGCCTAGCTACCACACCCGATATTTTCCCTCAGCTAGATCGGTGGTAAATGAGTTGATATTGGAAAGCTCAAGGTCAATTACCTCTTTAACTAGGGAGTTGACCTTTTCTATATTTATTCCCGGCTCAAGGATGAGCTGGGCCGAAGCTACTTTCGGCTCGTCGATGGGCTGCCCTATCTGACTGCAGAGCCAGATATAGACCTCTTTAACGCCTTCCACCGCGTTATACACCTCGTTTGCAATGCGGTGGCTTAACACGGTATATATCTTACCGACGTGGCTCACGGGGTTCTTCCCGGCGGCAGCCTCAGTTCCCATCGGACGGTTGAGGGCGATCACCCCGTTTACGCGGTTGCCCCGCCCTACTTCGCCCGAATCGGCGTCCTCAGCCGATGTTCCGGTTACACTGGTATAAATGCCCTCCATCCCCCTGACGGGGTCATCGAGCGTATTAAAGAATACATAAACGTGTTCGAAGTCCCCCGCTTTCCTGCCATGCACATACTCCGTCGTACTCTGGAGGATATCCGCCTTTTTCTCAAAATACTCTTCGACGCTATCAATATACCGATCTACCAGCGGCATTGCGATAGTCAAGCTAAGGTCTCTTCCCGTGCGGTACCCCATGACCTTTACATCCGTGCCGGATGCCGGGAAAAGCTCTTTAAATCCGGACGAATTCAAATAATGCTCCAGGCCGAGCACGATTCTCTCGGTCGGGCTTAAAGGGGCGTAGCCGACCGCGGCCGAAGTATCGTTGGCGGCAAGAATGCCAAGCTGCTGCTCGCGTCTGAAGATATCGGTCAATTCGGGCGAGCCGGGTCTAATCTCGACATCAAACTCAAAATCGCGCTCGGGGTCGACAAGCTTCAGGTTATCGCGTATCCACCTCTTAGCCGTATCGACGGCGATCTTGTCGACCGCCACGCGCTCTCCTTCAAACTCAAAGGTCGCCCTATCGCCGATTATCAACCGCATCGGCTCGGTGACCATCCCGCCGCCGAACTTGTGCTCGACCTCACCCGCTATCAGCAATCCCTTGTCGATATTATGATGAAGCACCCGCCCAAACCGGCTTAAGTACTCCCTGCTCAAAGCGATGGAGATATCCTCCATAACGGCATCGCAAATAGAATCCGGGTGGCCGACACCCTTCCGCTCGACAATCTCAACCTCGTGCTCATAGACGGCCTTCCCGCTGAGATTCTCAACCGTAACATTTCTACTCTTTTTCACGCATCCCCCAAACTGAAATCGACTTACGAATCTATTATTCCCAAAGTCGGCCTTCCACAAGAGTTATTTGTGGACTTTTGATTCGTAAAACCCCATCCAGTTCGTGTTGATCCAGTCTTTAGCGGCATAATGCTTCTCGCCAAGGCCGCGTCGAATCATCTCCCTGGCCACAATACCGCCGCGATGCGGATATTTATACAGCTGGGGACGGCTTGAGCCAAAACCATGCACATAGTGCGTAAGCTCATGCGCCACCACAGCCTCACAAACAAATTCCGGAATACCGGAGTCCTTTAAGAACCCGTTGATCTTTATCTCACTCAATGTATTATTTACTAAGCGAATGGATCCTAACCTGTTTCTGCATTTCTTGCTAAAATGAATGATTACTTTATCCGTTTTTGGAACATCAAGAAAGTATTCCGACCATATTATGTCGAGTTTTTCCCTGAGCCATTGGTCGTTTCGCATCCTCATCCCCCGCTTATTTTGTCACAACAAACAAAAGGCCTACATTACAACATGCACAATCCATCGCTTGCAAATGGAAAGTTCTTACCACCCCCTTTAGCATCACGCTACCACAACTTAACGGCTGCTGCCTGTTTTACCAATATTGTATAGAATGAACAATATTAATATACAATTGCAACAGCAAGCGTTCCCTTAAAATCGGGGTATTCGGCGCCTCTTGTACGAGTATCAATTCGTAATACGGGCTCTACCACTGCAAATTCGGCGCACCGTTCTGCAGAATTGCTAAATTTTTCCTATTTACCGCATTAAAATATTTTTTGCAGAACGTTCGCAGTGGGACTAATTGCTGCGGAAGCTCTATCGGTTCCGAGCCGACCCATGCAAAAATTTATCAAATTTCAGTTTTAGTTAGTATCCACGGGGGAACATTAGTCTACAAATGCCCATATCGTCTGCAGCCACAGCTAGGAATCGTTTGGCAACAGGTAGTTAAACTAATTGGAGGTCGCAATGCCGGTAACTCAAGTCAAAGTAGGGGCCATATTCGTTGGCTGGATCACGTGCCTATTCCTTCTGTTCATCATGGCGGCCGTAGGTACCATCGCATTAGTGGCGGCTAATGCCGATATCACCTCGGTCCCCGCCCAAATCAGCTCCTTCGGAACGATATCCTTGAACCTGATGATCTTCCTGGCGGTCTTTACTGCGTTTTTTGCCGGAGGATATGTTTCCGGGCGCATGGCTGCTTTTGCCGGCGTACTTAACGGATCGATGATCGTCATCACAACCGCTATCACGGGGTTTTTCTTGGTCATGTTCGTAGGTATTGTGGGCAAAAACCTCGGTATAGACCTTATGGACCCCGTCTCTAAGGCGATCTCCTCGTTCTCTCTATTCCTCTTCATCTCTACCGCGTTCGCCCTGGGAGGAAGTATACTCGGGGGCAGGTTCGGCGAAGGGTACGTAGATCGCCTCGATCTCTCCCTGGGTGTGACAAAACCCGGAACGGCCAAGGCAGGCTCAGGCAAGCAACAAAAAGCCGCCAAACCACAACCTACCACCCTCAAACAAACAAAACAATCACCCAACAAACCAAACTCCAAACAAACGAAGAAAGCAAGCTAGAGTCAGGGACAAAGGCGCTAATTTGTAAAATAATACAACTGTTTGTCGCTGACGCTTGCATAAAACACGCAGGTTTCTTAGTATATGTAAGATAACCAAGATTTTATTATAGGTTGTACAGCCTTTGGGTTGTACAGCTTCGTGTTGTCTGAATTAAGCTCTCACGAATAATCAGTTGAAGAAGGTGTAGATTGGCAGAAATAAAACCTTTCAAGGGTGTGTTCTACAACAAGGGTATCGTCGGCGACCTGGCAACCGTCGTTGCTCCACCCTATGATGTGATAAACGAGGAAGAACACAGAGAACTACTTCACCAAAGCAAATACAACGTCGTGCGCCTGATCCTACCGCAGGGGTCATCCAACAGCAAGTACGCGCAGGCCGCCGGTATTTTTAATGAGTGGCTCGAAAAGGCCATCCTGGTCAAAGACGTAGAACCGGCGGTCTATATTTACGAGCAGGAATATGATTTTAAGGGAAGCCGCAAAAGAAGAATCGGCTTTATCGCACTCACTAAAATCGAAGACTTCTCGTCCGGCAAAATAAAGGCCCACGAAAAGACGCTAAAAGGCCCCAAAGCCGACCGTCTGAGGCTGCTAAAAGCCTGCAAAACGAACTTCAGCCAGATATTCAGCCTTTTCTCCGATCCCGGGCAGAAGGTCGATTACATTCTCTATAAGCACACAGAAGAAGCTCCGCGCATAGATATCGAGATTAACGGCGCGAATCATAGGCTTTGGACGTTAAGCGATCCTGATGATATAGCAACAATCACCCAGCTTATGAATGACAAGCCGCTCTTCATCGCGGATGGCCATCATCGATACGAAACAGCCATTAACTACAGAAACGAAATGCGCCTTTTCACCGGCGATAAATCGGGCGAGGCGCCCTTCGACTACACCATGATGATGTTCGTCAACATGGATAGCGACGGCCTGGTCGTTCTGCCGACACACAGAGCGCTAAAAAACATGCCTAAGATCAACCACGATAAGCTTCGTGAAAACCTCAAGCAGGTCTTTGAGGTAAAACAAGTAGACTCCGTCGGCCAGATTATGTCGGGCCTCGAGAAAAACTCTGGCCTGCATACCCTCGGCATGTATCTCGGCAACGGATCTTACTACCTGCTCAAAGTAAAAGACGAGAATAAAATAATCGAGCTGCTCGGCGATCAGCAATCAAAGGCATGGAAACTTTTAGATGTGACGATTCTGCACCAGGTAATCATCAATCGCATCCTCGGCTTTGGCGGGACAAACATCGAAAACAGCATTAAGTTTACAACCAACGAGCAGGAGGCGGTTCACCTTGTCGCCGAAGGCGGCTATCAGATGGCGTTTCTTCTCAACCCGACAAAGATAAGCAGCGTACGGGATATCGCCAACCAGGGGGAGATAATGCCCCAGAAATCGACTTACTTCTATCCCAAACTACTCTCGGGCCTCGTCTTTAACAAACTTGAATGGTAAACGTAGGGACCAGTGGCTCGATTAATTACCCTTTACTTCTGAAAATACAAAAGCCCGCTATTTGATAGCGGGCTTTTGTTAATTCTCTACTTCTCTGTTATTCTTACGCTTGCCGTTCTTCCTTAAATAGCTTATCGATCCTTTGGACTATATCGTAGTAAGAAATATAGCCCGCGCTTATGGCCTCACCGTTTAAAAACGTTAACGGGTACGGTAATCGCTGCGATTCGACAAGTCTCTTAATATCGGGGTGAATTTCGTCGCTGCTTATATCAAAGTAGTTTACAACTACGGCATCGCCATATCCAGATTTAAGCGGTTCAATAACCATCCAATTTATCTCCGCCTGAGATAAACCATAGGAACCTCACCCAGAACCGCACGAGCTTGCTTCGTTGAATATATCTATCCTTACAGGCGTTGTCATTGTATCCACATTCACTCCTCCTTAGGCTTCCAGTGCCTGTTTAACTAAATCCATCTTATCTTTTATGATAGATGCCTCGCGATCGAACGACTCACGATAGGCTTCAATGGTAACGGCATTGATATGCACACCGGTCTGACCGATGATCAATCTTCTCTCAATCTCGACATCCTCGAGATCTTCCTTTAACGACTCCAGCTCTTTTCCAAGCTCGTCTTTATCCATCGCCTGTATCTTTTCGGTAAACGCTCTTATTTTTTCCGCATGAAGCGCATCAAGCTCTTCAGCTTTCTCATTTGCAACCATTATCATTACCTCCTACCGCATGTTAATTGCACCCATCGGGCAGTATTTCGTACAAACCCCGCATCCCGCGCATAAATCCTCATTCACCGCGTATGTCGGACGTGGGCCGAAAAATGAGAATACTTGCTCGGTCTGCGACTCGTTTACAATCGCTCTGGTCGGGCACATCCTGCTCGCCGGACACCCCGGTGAACGATCGCACCTGCCTTTATCGATTTCTGCTTTTTTTGCTCCTTGCTTCGGCATATCAAAAACCCCCGATTTTTTTAATTTCTATACCCCCAAGGGTATCCTGTAAAATACGATTTGTCAAGCGTTTATCATACTTTTACCGGGGTTTTACTTCAAGAAAGCAGTAGGCATAGCAGTAGGCATACTACATCAGATAGTTGATACCCTATACGGGCTCCCCCCGTATTGTAGCAGATTCTATAAGACATTAAAGAGACATTGTTGCGCAGATTTATGATGTTCTTACGATCTTTTCGGATCCTTCTTAATTACTTTTCTTAAACGTGGCCTCGACTATAAGAACGAACAAAAGAAAAAGCAACGTCGCTTCAAAGACAATCGTCGAGGATTTATTCCCTAAGTACTGCATTAAGAAATAGACGCCGAGCAGCAGCGTAACCAGAGCATAGCCGATGTTTGCGATGATACCGATCTTAAAGTTGCGTTTATCCCCGCCAAAGATGCTTTTTCGAGCGCTAAACGTCTTAAGCCCGTACCTGATTCTAACAATAACAACCAGCAGCGCGATAATAAACAACGTTAACTCAAGCCATTTAGGCAAATTCATAGCAACCCCCGTAGCTATAACCGTTGAACTATCTATCAATTACTCTATCCGTTGGTCGAATCCTTTTTTATATTGCAAAATATTTTAATAAACCGCGCCTACCTGCGAATTCCAGGCCAACATTTCTTAAAGCGACCTGAATAAACGTTGAAATCGACCGCATTATTTGATACATATATGTATCGAACGCCAACTATCCGTCTCTAGCAAGCAATGATCACTTATGATCAACTATTACTATACGGAAGGCCTCATTGAATTGTAATATTGATGGTAATCGAGAGCAATAAACAACCACGGAACAGAAAGTTGATATACCATGAACAAGCTATTCGCCCAAACGATAGATAAGGTGGCGCTGGCGCTCTTATCGCCGAAGTTCAATGGGTCCAGCGCCTACAAAAACCAAAATCTCTACATAGCAAAAACCCCACCCTTGCCGCCAAAAAGGCTTATCAGAACGCCTAAGCCTTTTTTAAAACAAAGTAAGAGAAAAGGTACGATCGACATATTTGATTATGCCTTTCCCAGCCGGGTTGAAACACAGCACGTAAAAAACAACACGGTATACGGCAAGTTCTTCAAGCAGAGCAGCGGCACACCAAAATCAACCGTAATCCTTCTGCACGGAATGCACGAGAGCAAACACTGGTATCAAGAAAAACATGCGTTGAATCTGGCAAAAAACGGTCACGATTGCGTCATCATGACGCTTCCCTACCATATCGAAAGAGCGGTAAAGGGATACGTTAGTGGAAGCCAATTCTTGAGTACCGATCTGCGCACGATCTTTGAAGCTCTCCAGCAGGCCGTAAAGGACGTCATGGCGTTGATAAACTGGCTGACCGCTAGCGGTGAAAAGAAGATAGGTCTTTTGGGAATCGGCCTCGGCGGGCTCGTCGCCGGGCTCGTCGCCTCGGTGACACGAAAGATCAATTACTTGATTTTGATGGCCCCCGCGACAACCCCGCTTCAGATAACCGGCTATAGCAGGCTCGGTCGCGTTGTTGATGAGAGAATCACCAGAACGGGGCTATCAAATGAAGATTTTCTCAGGCTTATGGAGCCCTGGGATATCGAGAAGCATAAACCGATCGTTTCCTCCAGGCGCACGCTTTTAATCGAGGCGACGCATGATGCGGTCATACCTAAGGACTCGGTAGAGAGGTTATGGGCTTCCTGGGGCAAGCCGCGCATACAAAGGTACCACCACGGACACCTGAGCATGCTCACAAGCAGGCGTGTCTTTAAAGATATAAACAAGTTCCTGGATGAGACGTTTGCACAACAGCAAAGCGCGGGATTGCTAACATAAGCAATGGATATCAGGCTCGACGGCGTTACGCGGTCTTGCCCTGTATGCTCTTTATCTTGTAGATGCCCCCGTAGTAAAGTACGCAGTTGCGGCCGCTTTCTTTCGCCTTCAGAAGCGCTGTATCCGCCGTAAAGACCAAATCGTCTTTTCCTTGTGCGCAGGCCGGATAATCCGACAAACCGATGCTCACCGTGCAGCTTAGGTCCTTGGTATCGGGAAGTTCCCTCTCAACAGCCTTGGTAAACTCTGAGTTTATACGTTGAGCAACCTTCATCGCTGCTTCCACCGGCGTTTCAGGAAGAACGATAATAAACTCCTCCCCGCCATACCGGGCCGCTATATCGTTTGCCCTTATCGAAGCCCTGAGGGTATCTGCGAATATTCTCAACACATCGTCGCCCGTCTGGTGGCCGAATACATCGTTAACCTGTTTGAAATGGTCAAGGTCACACATGAGCACCGATATCGGGTAATTGTTTTTACCAGCCTTTTCGATTTCAAACACAAAGCGCTCCTCGACCCACCTACGGTTATAGAGGTTGGTAAGCCCATCCCGCTCGGCGTCTTCCTTTGCGAGGCACAAGTTATGCTCGATTTCGAGCCACAGCACCTGGTTCTCCTGCTCGCGCTGCTCGATGATACTGGCCATCGCACCCAGCTGTTGGTTCTTCTGCTTAATCGTCGCTACCAGGTTGTTGATCTCAGCAACAACTCCACTACGGGTTTTACCGAAGGGGCCGTCGATTACGCCGGTGTAATCCTCGGCTTCACTGATCGCTTTAAGCTGATGTTCGATACGCCTGGTAGCAGAGCGCATCTTAAGATCGGCCAGCCAGAGCGCAATCACCGCAAAAAACCCAAGCCACGAGAAAACCAAGAGCAGAACGTGCGGCACAAAAAGCTTTTCTGCCTGCGCCCGGCTTAAACTAATAATCTCAAAATCTACAACCAATAACAAAGCAGCAGCAAGCGCGGCGACAGCCACACCTAAATAAAATTTCCGCTTGTCGTCATATATATGGTGTTCTATGTGTTTTTCTTGCAACCGCTTACTTGGTCTATTCAATTCTTATCCCCTGGCTATTAATGGCCTTACGCTTGCACTATTACACACGAAATGCCATTACTAATATAATATTATCGGCAAAACCGCACATGCTTTAAATCAATACCGTTAAATCTTCTCAAGTTTAACGGCCGTTTGATAATAGCAGGCGTTTTGCCCTTCATTGCTCATCAAGGCTGGCGTCAACTGGTTGAGCGATTGCCCAAATCTCGCCCATCGTCCTTGTTCGATATGAACGATACTCTCCCTTACGCTTTCATCATGCTTAATGACGGCAGTTAGCTCACCGTGTGCGGATGCCACGCGAGCGGTCTCTGCATCTTCAATTCCGTACTTGCCGGCTGTCGCAGGGTTGACCTTTGCAATCGGCAATGATTTGTTCTCATCCGGTATCAGCTGGGAATGGATCCATCTCCTGCTATGTGTAGACAACAGGGCGAGCGGATAACCAGTCGACTGTATCTCGGATGTTGAAAAAGCGGTTATAAAGTTGAACTTACCGGATTCGGTTTGGAACAAGCGGTCCCCATACGCCACCATCGGGGCCTCCGGGATACGCTTGTGGGATTCCAACAAGGACTCATATGTAATCCCCGATTTCCTCAGCGGTTTAATTATTTTTCGAATCCAACTCTCCGGTGTGCCGGCCATCTCCTCGCCAAAGCCTAAGAAATTAGCGAGGTCCTGATATATCTCAAAATCGCTTCTCGCATTACCGACAGGCTCGATAGCCGGATTGACCAATCCCACGAGATTGTGCCAATAGCTGCCTATGACATCGTGCTCTTCTAAAAACGTGGTCACGGGAAGCACCAGGTCTGCGCCCTCGGCGGTGTCCGTCATAAACTGTTCCAATACAACCACAAAGTCAATATTCTTGAAGGCCTCGGCAACAGATGCGATATCCGGCGACTGATTTAAAGGATTACCGCCATTAATAAAGGCCATCTTTATCGGGGGGTCATCCAACCCTGCAATCGCTTTACCCAGTAATGGTTTTGGTATCTTTCTCGTCTGCCGCGCGAATTCTTTGCCCTTAACGGATTCGTCGAAGTAGTAGGCTTCGTCATGCCCGTGGTTGATTCCACCGCCGGATATCCCGATGTTGCCGGTTATCGCTCCGAGCGCATCGATGAGACGGAAGGTCTCCGCACCCCACTCGTATCGCTGAAGTCCCCAACCGCAAACGATCGCCGCCGGTTTTCTCCCACCATAGAGCCTGGCGAGAGTGGCAATGTCTTCTACTGAAACACCGCATTTTTCGCTTAGCGTTTCTATGTCAAAGCTCTCTAAAAGGCTTCGATATTCGGCAATATTCGCGGTGTAGTTATCGATAAAACTCTTTTCCGCCAGGTCCGACTCAAGGATTATCTTTGCCATGCCAAGCGCCAGGTACCCATCCATGCCGGGCTTAGGGCTTATGTGCATATCGCAATATTTCGCGGTATCAGTGCCGACGGGGTCGACGAGAATAACCCGTGCCCCTCCGGACCTGGCTTCTTTGAGGATATGCGTCAAGTGCATATTGGTTTCGGATGGGTTTCTCCCCCATACGATTATCAATCTGGAGTTCAAGAGATCAAGAGGATCGTGGCACGTACGATATCCGAAATCCATCGTTTGTCCGGCGATACCGGCGCCGCCACAAAGGCTGCCGGACGCTTCCGTCACGCCCCCTAACAGGTTAAAGAACCGTTTGTTGAGCATTTTTAGGGCTCCCAGTGAGCCTGAACTCTGGTAATGAAGCACAGAAAGGCTTCCATGCCGGTCGATAGTTTGAACAAGCCTTCCCGTGATAGCCGAAAGCGCCGTCTCCCAGGAGACCTCCTGCCAGGTTCCATCAACTTTAAGAAGGGGCTCTAAAATCCGGTCCTTGCTGTAGACTCGCTGGATATAATTGAGGGCTTTTCTACATAAGAAATGCTTGGTGATCTCGTGGTCTTTTGCACCGGTCAATCCGACTAACCGGTCGTTGGTAACGTAAACGTTAATGCCACATGCATCTGGGCAATCACGGGTACAGGTTGTAAGAACCGTGCGGCGTTCGGACATCTTCATCTCCTATTGCTGATAATTACTACTTCAGAATCTGCGCGTACTACTGTCGGTTCCAAATACGACTATTCTATAACGTTACGTACCGTTTGGACAATAATTGTACGCTGTGATCCGGCTCCGTACGGAAATAATAAGCTTTAACGAGGTCGCCAACCCGTTTACGTTAATCATTAACATCGGATTCATGTCGATGAAGCTTTAGAACTTAAGAAGCAAAGATAGTGCTAGGAGGGCTTACGATCACCAAAACAGCACTCGTCTAAACGTTACCGAGGTATACGAAATCGAGCTTTTCTCGTGCGATATGCTCTGCGAGGCGTAGCGTATCCAACGGCGTCGGCTCGGTCGCCAGCTTATACGAGGGATAATACCTTGAAAAATGAAGGGGTGTATCCTTGCCCAGCGTGCCGGCAACCCAATCAACGAGCTTCTCAAAATCTTCTTTCGAGTCGTTGAGCCCGGGAATGACCAGGTTGGTTATCTCGATATGACAATACTCTTTCGATAGCTCGGCGGTTTTTAGCACCGGCCTGAGGTGCCCGCCGAGCTTATGGTAAAATGATTCGCTAAATCCCTTCACATCGATATTCATCGCATCGATTAGGGGTAACAGCTCCCGGAGCGGCTCCTCCATGACATAACCATTGGTAACAAGCACGTTGTACATACCCGCTTCCTTAATCAAAACCGCGGTATCCTTAACGTACTCATACCAGGTAAACGGCTCGTTGTAAGTGTAGGCGACACCGATGCACTTGTTCGGGATATATTTTCTCGCCAGCTCGACCACCTGCTGTGGTTGGAGGTCTGCCGTGAATTCCTTTGTGATGTCCTCGACTTCAATACCCGGGAAGCTATCGCTTGGCTGGGCTATGTTCCAATTTTGGCACCAGGGACAACGCAGATTACACCCGATGCCGCCTATCGAAAATATGGTCGAACCCGGATGGAAATTATAGAGCGGCTTTTTTTCGATTGGATCGAGATACGAAGAGCTGACCCGCCCATACTCCATCGCATAGAGGGTCCCCTCTCTATTCTTCCGAATAAAGCAATAGCCGCTCTCACCCGGCTCGATCAAACACAGCTGGGGGCACAGACGACACTTGACCTTACTCTCTGCCCTTTTTTCAAAAAACATCGCTTCTTTCATAGAGCGAACGCGCTTTTCACCCCGAATCTGCCAATCATCCATAATCATCCAAACATCCAAATGACCCCATATCATCCTGCGATCAGCGCCGTGATATCCCCTCCATCGCTGAGATTTGCAGTAAATGCGACAGCCATGATTATTCTACCCCGTATTATGCATAGTATTCCATCACACACCAATTGGCTGATAAATCCTCCAAGAGCCCTGGTAACTATTTTCTATTCTCTAGCACAGCTCACAGAGTGAGCTGTGCTAGTTTGTCATCTAAAAAGCCGGGAATAAAAACCTAAGTCTGGCGAAAAAGGAGGAGACATGAGAATAACAGGCGGAACCGAAGGAAATCAACCAGAAGGGCCACTCGAAAAAGGGATGGAAAACGTTGAGGAAAGCATGGAGGCCGGAAAACGAGGCATATCGGACCGGTTGGAAGACGTTGCCGAGCGCATCGACCAGACAGGAGAAAGCGTCGCACAAGCGACCGGCAAGTGGGAAGAGAACGTCTTCCATTTATTTAGCAACGCTTTCAGAAACAGCTCGGACTATGTCCAGGGGATCGATGTCAATAGACAGCTTAATGGCGTACGGGAAAATATCCGGAGAAACCCGACCCAGGCCGTGTTGGTTGCACTGGGAATCGGCCTGGTCCTGGGATTCGTAGTAAGGAGGCGCTTGTAGATATGGCACGAGCCGTACCAATTCCACCAGAAGAGCAAAGACCGACCGAGGAGCGATCCATACCGGGCCTGATGCGAGAAATAGTGCAAGATAGCAGCGAACTCATACAGAGAGAATTCCAGTTGCTACGCGAAGAACTTTCGATCACATTCCGGGAGACCGGTATTGCGTCGGCTAAACTTGCCGCAGGCGCGGTGTTCGCAATCCTCGCGTTAGGATTTTTGGGCTTTAGTCTTATTGTCCTTCTATCGGCGCTTATAACACCATGGATCTCTGCAGCGCTAGTTGGTCTTGTTTTTCTACTGGTAGGAGGAATACTTGTATATTCGGCGATACGGAATTTCGAAACACTGAGTGTCGCCCCAAACACAGTTGAAACGTTGAAGGAGGATGCTGAATGGCTGAGACACCCGAACAAACTAGAAGAGAAATAGAAGAAACGCGAATGAGGATAGCGGAAGCGACGGAAGAGCTGGAAGAACGCATCCAAAGTGCAAGCGATTGGAGGCGGATAGTACACAATTATCCCCTTGAAAGCGCAGCGGGAGCATTGGTCGCAGGCTTTCTGCTGAGTTCCCTGCTGGTGCCCGGCGTCATCAATGGATTCCGTGCGATAGGAAGGCGGCAAGAAACACCGCAGGTGCAATCGCGAAGAGCGGGGATATTGGGATTTATTCGACCATTCGTAACGCCCATAATCACGGCTCGGATGTTGGATTATATGCGTAGGCGCGCAGCATAAACTAACCCGCAGCCGCCATCTTGCCCTTGCCTTCGAGGATACTGATGATCGCCTGAATAAACGCGGGCAGGTCGGATACGTTTCGAGAAGTGACGATGTTGCCATCGATTGCCACCTCGGCGTCGACTATTATCGCCCCGGCGTTTTTGAGATCTATGGTAATCGATGGCCACGAAGTCATCGTTTTTCCACGAACGATGCCCGCGGAGATCAAGAGCGACGGCCCGTGGCATATTGCGGCCACGAGCTTTCCTTGATCGTAGATATCCCGCACAAATTCAACCGCCTTATCACTGAGGCGAAGCTTATCCGGAGAGCACCCGCCTGGAATAACGACGGCATCGAAATCATCGGCTATCACATCATCAAAACTCATATCCGTCATGGCCTCTTCCTGCCGGTGATGGCTGATGAGGTTCTGCTCGGCTTCGATGCCGATTATAACGACACGGGCATCTTCCTGCTGCAGGCGCTCATACGGTTGCTTAAACTCCTGCTCATCAAACTCGTTCGCGATGATTATCGCGATATCCCTCGACTTAAGAGACATAACGAGCCCCCCTCCAGTATCGATACAATAACCCTTTATCGTGCACGTTAATCTTTCTTCATGAAATGGGGCACGTGCATGCCATGTTTACCGAACTTGCCATGTTTACCGAACATACCGTGGTGTCCGAATTTCCCCCATCCGCAGCGCCCCATCATTTTCTTCCCCATCATCATCTTGGAGAACTTTAGGAGTGATAGACCAAACACGGTGCCGAAGATCAGTATGACGGGGCCCATGTCGATGATAGGCTCATACTTAACGCGATCCGCCGTAACCGTTATGAAACCGAGAGGCTTTACCTTAACCCCCATACCGATACCGGCACCCTCACCTTCGGGTCTGGCTTCAGGCTCATTCTCTTTCACCGGGCCTTTACCGCCGCCGCCGCCCCAACCATAACCGATTTTTCCGACCGGAATCACGACCTTATCCCCGATTTGTCGCGACTCACCAAAAATCATCTCGACGTTTAACCCGCCCAACTGCGACATGACTTTATCGACGGTATTATTAAAATCGCTCACACAACCACCACCCATAATTAATCGTTTGAATTAAACTATTCCCATGATGGTTGAAATCTAATATGGAGCGCGGAGCGGCTAGACTATTCGCTTAAGCGGTAAGCGGCAATACCCGCTATGATGAGGACGAACACGAGACCCATTGGGTTGAATCCGTATCCGGTGGCCAGAAGTCCGATCAATGTCGTGACTGCAGCGATCGCCATGAAGGCAGGGCCGCGATTTCCCCTCGCACCCCTGCGAACGGCCTCTCCGACCAGCAGGCCGAAGATAAGGCTGACAAAAAGGGAGCCGCGAAACCCCATGCTTAAGACGAAGCCGCCGACAACAGATGCCACCAGCCCGGCCGATGCCGCTCCGATATATTGGGACGGTTTCCCTTGTCGCAACATCCCCCTGCTGGGTGTGGCGCACTCGCGGCATTTAATCCCGACCGGAGTATACACCATACACTCCGGGCAAAGGCCTTCGCCACAGTTACTACAGGAAACGTTTGTTTCTCGATTAGGATGATTCTTGCAGTTCAATTTATAATCACTCTTACATAAGTTCTTCCGGCTTCACACGGTGACCCGGCAACAATAGTCTAACAGCCCCGCCCGCCGCGGTCAAAAATTAGAAAATAACAATGCATAAAAAAACAGCACCTAGATGCTGTTTGCATATCAAGCCGTTCTATCTTATCGAGCTACATATTCGATGCGTTCAGGGAGCAGCCGCATTCATGGTCTCGGTACATCTCGACCTTATTTCTGCCTTGGTCTTTGGCTTTATAAAGAGCGATGTCAGCGCTTTTAATGATGCCTTCCTTAGAGATCGAATCATTTGGGTATGTCGCTACGCCGATCGAAATAGTGAGCTTACCGAGTGGCTGATTTTCTTGCCCCGCAAACTGCGCTTGCTCAACATCGGCTCTAATGCGCTCGGCAACGGCAGCCGCGCCTGCTTTATCCGTTTCCGGGAGAACAACGCACATCTCCTCGCCACCGTAGCGGTAAACGGAATCGATATCTCGCACCGCATTTCGAATAATGTCGGCAACCGCTGCAAGCGCCTCGTCACCCAACTGGTGGCCATTATTATCGTTGTATTGCTTAAAATGGTCTATATCGATCATTGCAAAAGACAGCTGCCGCTTACAGCGCTTTGCCCGACTTAGTTCAAGGCTTAAGTCGTTATTAAGTTTCCTGCAGTTATAGAGCCTTGTTAGCGGATCTATAATACTTAAGTACTCCGTTTTTTGGTGCAGCTTGTTAACATCGCGTTCTGTCCACATCCAGCCGATTATGGCGATTAGCAAGAGTGGGATGAAGACGGCAAAATGGTTGATTAACTCGACCCGCACCTGATCGAGGATATACTTTTCATCGATACCCGCTCTAACGAACCATGGAACCTTCGATGCCATGGTGAACGCATACACCCTGTTTGTTCTGTCTGTAGATATCGCTTTATACGTGCCCTCGCTCTTTCCCAACATGAGCTTATAGTGATCGGCATCGGCGATATTCTTGCCCACCCATTTCTTGGGATCTTCGTTCCTGGCGATATATGTGCCCGCGTTATCGACAACGCTGATAACCGTGTGCTGGGAAGTGTTAGTCTTCATGAGTTTGTTCTGGATCTTTGTGAGATCAAAGGCCGCCGCCACAAAACCGATTCTTTTGCCCGACATATCAAAAACCGGATAGGTCACATGCGTCACCGGCATTCCTGTGAGTTTGCTATACATAAAATCGCCGACCGCTATGCCGTTTGCGACTATGCCCCGGCGATAGCATCCGGTATCGCTTACATTTACTTTCTTAGCGTCCTCGCTTTTTGCCATCTTCTCGGACATGGCAGCGACCTTGAGGTTGCCTTTAACATCAACAAAAGCGATGAGATGATAGAACGGGTATTTCGGAACAATTTGATCCAGGTAGGTTTTGACCGCCGGGAAGTTTTGCGTGCGTACATCTTTTAAGTTCGCGATAGGAATCAGGACTTCACCGGTCGAGTTAATATACTCATCGATGTCATGCGCCACGCTTTTTACAAGACTCAGGTTTTTTGCCTGTATCTCCGCTTCCAGACGGTTGTTGATATCGATTGCTTTATAAATTGAAAAAGCGATAAACGGCAGCAGCATAACTGCAAGGAGAATATATAATCTTCCCTTTAAAGACGAACGTTGTTTGCAATCATCGAATTCAGTGGAACGCACTTAAAATACCCCTCAAAATAATATTGATGCTTGTAGGGGTGTTATCGGCCATCTCTTCATACTTCTTTAACACTATATAAGTAGAATTGCAGTGTGATTTCGTTAGTTCTCAGGCCGCCTGCCTGCTACTTTTGCGGGGATTGCTTAGTTTTCTTCATGCGCATCCTAATACCCACAACCACTTGCCACCCGATAAAGAGGAACACGGTAGCGGTAGCGGCCACAGTGATGAGGTCCGTCGTTGAATATTTGGATCTTAGGTTCATTACATCGACCTGGTTGAGGCCGATTTTCCAGTTCGACGGATCGAATTTCGAGTTCGAGCTAAGCTCACCGATTTCGATTTCGCTGATATAGGTGGTGTCAGGGTAGATGCCTTTGTAGACGCTATCTACATCAAGCTTGACATACTTTGTTTCAACCGGTTTTAGCGGCAGGTACTGCATTTGAAGTTCGTCTTTAAGCTCGAAATGCTGGTTTGTGCCATCGGAAAAGCGCAGCGTTATATTACGCGGACGGTTATATGTCTTATACATGCTTCCAAGGGTGCCGTAACCGGGTATTATTCTAAACTCACGAACCCATTTCTTTTTCTCGAAGAAACATATCGCCCACGCGTCTTTCCCGGGTCCACCGATACCCCATGCGGTTGTGGGGTCTCCATCAACCAAGTTCTTAGGACCCCATTGGTTCCCGTTATCATCATGGATACCCGATACTTTAATAGTCTGAATAAAGTGGCTGTCTTTGTCCGGGAACATCCCTATCTCCATGTTCCCGCGCGGAACATAATTATTGAAGCCCCAGGTCAGCTGATCTTTGCTGGATGAGAATCCGATGGGAAGAACCGCGAATTTTCCGGTAAACTCGCCGAACCCTTGCGGGTAGAGAAGTGCTCGTTCGTTGAGGTCTCCCATCAAGCGAACGACATACGTGGCTTCACCGATCGAGCCTTTCCATGTCGCTCCGGGATCGAGTGGGATAACGATTTTGTTACTCCACGGCATCATCCGTATCCAGTATCTATGTACGACGACCCTTCTCTGGTCCTTTGTCAGCAATATGTTGTGTATATGCCAATTTATGTTACCGTACATATTACCGATTTTCTGGTCGGTTGTTTTTACGCTGCGCACATCGATTTCATTGCCGTCAACGTAGGCCTTGAAGTTAAAAATGCCATATTTCAGAGCGCTTTTGGAGTTGATATCCTCCGGCTCTCCTATTACGAATTCTTGCTCTTGGCCGGTGTTGTGGAATTGGTAGACGTTCTCTACTTCAGCAAAGCCGTTTCTTAGCCATACCTGCATTACTTGTTTTTCAAGGTCTATGTCTGGGCTGTCCTGAGGTTGTATCGGGACTCCCGAGGAACCTAAATATGCACTGTTTGCATACGCGATGGTTGGAACTATGAGGATCAAAAGTGCAGCCAGTACCAAGATGCCAATAAATCTATCTCGTCTCATATATTCACCTTGAAGCCAAAATCCGGCTTTGTCTTACTCTATTACCTACTCCGACATCTTACTATATATTCTATAGAAAATTCATCCAATTAGCGACGTTTTGTTGATTTAATACTCTACGGGCAAGGCATGAGGACGCAGTTACGCACTGAGATGGCTCATCTCGTCGAGTAATGCTCTCCTTCTCCAAAAGCGCTTACTCAAATCGTCTGTATATGCGTTGAAATCATCGTCAAAGCCGATTTGTTTCATTCTGGTCAGAAAACCTACTGCTTGCTGATATGCGGCTCTTCCGATGTGCTGGTCGAGATAGATATCGACGAGCCACTTATAGAGTTCATACGATTCGACGGGGTGGGTTTCTTTGATGCCTTCGGCTACCATTTCGAGCACCGTTAAGTCGGCGCTAATGCGGGCGACTTTTATCGCTTCGTCGTGCATGCCTTCTCTAAGATATATCTCACTCAGGAGAGTGTCTGCGCCCCGTACGGAACTTGCGCCCGCTATGATCGTGTTGAAAACCTGGTGCCAGGTGCCGTTCTCTCTAGCAAGTGTTCGCGAGCGCTCGTAATATTCGAAGACGCCGGTCGCCAGGAACAAATCCCGATACGTTTCGATCGCTTTGGTGGTTTCGCCTTTTTCTACGTAGCTCACAGCAAGAAATCTGTTAAGGCTTTCAGCATCACGCTTGCTTGACACCTCAACATGGCGCTCGGCTAGTTCTATGGCGGCACTGGCATCTCCGTTTTGCTTAAGTTTTTCTGCAAGCCTAAGACAGACAGCGCTGATGCCGCAGTTGACGTGCGCGGTGCTGATAAACTCATCGTTGAGATCCAGCTTCTCGAGCACGTCCAGCTTAAACAACACGGCTTGCTCGTAACGTAGCACCGAAGGCCATTCGCACTCTTCACTGCAAGCGTGCTCCTCAATAAACCTGCTTAGCGCGGTCAGCACTTCGGGCAGCGTGCTCTTACCGGCCAGTGCCAGTATTGCCGAACGGTAGTTTTCATTGAAGAACTCGTAACGAATTCGCGTATAGCTCTTTAAGAATTTTTGCACGTAACGGTGCTTTTCGGCACCATTGGAGCCGGCTGCCAATAAACACTCGACCAGACTATCGAGTGCATGGCCGGCGATCTCACCGAAAAGACCGTATGAGTCTTCGATCCGGTACAGGTTTTTTGCGACACCTTCAAAGAGCGCCTCGAATAGTTTTGCCGCTTCGCGGTAATTGCCCTGGGCTTTTAGTTTTTCGGCTAGACTTTCGATGGGTTGAAGGTCCTCATAAACGTTCTTTGTGTTGTAAATGCTTAGGTGCTCGTCTCTGAAGACCTCTTCGACCTGCTTTAAGTAATCGGCAACGCTTGAGACGGTATCATTTCCCCCGAGATAGTGGACACGAAGCAGATCGAGAATACCGTCCTTTTGGTCTATAAGATCGACGACGAAACTCTCAAGCTCCGGTTTGCTCATTCTCTTGACCATATCTGCCGGTGAGAAACCGTTTTCTTTCACCCATTTCGGGCCTTCTTTGATCACTTTGAGCATCGTTGCGACGGCGTGTTTGCAAATGCCACCGAAGTTATATGGGCATGTGCATTCCGCATGTAGCCCACCGTTTCTCTCGTATATGGTCACGCGATACGGACGGCTTCCCTGAACCCGCGCCCAGTAGCGGTCGCCGTCTGTTTCGACAACACCCACTGCATTATCGTAGAAATATCGTTTACCCTTGAAGAACGATGCCGGGGTCGCAAGAGACCTCGCGGTATGTTCTGTGAATACAGGTAATGATATCGATGATATTAACGACATTCCCTATCACTTACTTTCAAAATTCGGTTCGGGCACGATGTAGGTGTATGCTGATTGAGGGTGAGGCGTCGGTGTCGATGCGGCATAACCATTCGGCACCTTTTGTGAAGTGCCCTTTTAATTAATTATAAGGCTACGGGGCGCGAGAGAAAAGAGACGTGCCTCAGCATGAAACGTGGGGTTTTCGGTTTATAGGTGAAGAGCACGATTAACCGTCTTCGGGGCCGAAGCATTGCAGGTAGTCGATGCAAACACCACAACTGGGTGATTTGCAGACAGAAATGCCCTCGAGTTCACAGAGTTGCTTATAGAAGAACTTTTTCCACTTCATGTTTTGGCTGTTTTTATCAAAGAGGGGTTTAAAATACGCCTCCAAAAGACCCGAAAGTTCCTGGCGATCTCTAAAACTCATATCTTGCCATAAGTGGTTTTCCCCCAGGCAGGCAAAGGCGACTTCCCGGGCGACCTTCTCGCTTTCGGCATAGTCCCGGCTTCGGTGCGTTAATAACAGTTGCAGTAGGTCCTCATATTCTTCTTTGCGTGACTCAAAACCGGCTAAACCGATGATGCCAAGCCGCATTCCGGCAGACCCGCTTCTACGCATCTTCATCCCTCCAGGCTTCTTCGCATCTCTTATCTTTACACTTCTTATCTGTGTATCTTTGCACTTTTTATATGATAATTCGTACTGCGATTCGCAGCATTGTACGCGAGTACAACATTTCGAGAAGTGCGTTAGAAACCTGTCTAAAAGGTGCCGCTTGAGATGTGCGATGCAAACGAGGGTTGTATTTATGGTGCTACCGTGCAAGAGAGGTATTGGCAGACATGTTATTGAATAATGAAGGGTAGCCGGCCATGCGCTATAATCCCTATGTTCAGGGAATCTTCGCTTTGGGAAGAATAAACGAGATGGCAGCGTAGATAGATGGCGGCAAATAAGTATTTTAAGGGTTGGGGAGATAACGATGAGCGTTAGGAAGATCAAAACGGATGTTTATGCAGTTGGTGCGATTGATTGGGATAGGCGCCTGTTTGATGCGCTGATTCCTCTACCTGAAGGAACGACATATAACTCATACCTGGTTAAGGGCAGCGATAAAACGATGCTGATAGACACGGTCGATCCGACGATGACGGATGTATTGCTGGGCAACCTGAAGGAATTAGGGATCGATAGCATTGACTATGTAGTCGCCAATCATGCCGAGCAGGACCACTCTGGAAGCTTGCCCGTTGTGCTCGACACCTTCCCAATGGCGCAGGTTGTCTGTTCGAATAAATGCAAGCCCATGCTTATCGACCTTCTCGCTATCTCGGAAGAACGGGTTCAGACCGTAGACGACGGTGCAACGCTTGAGCTTGGCGGCAAAAGCTTGCAGTTCATTTCTACGCCGTGGGTGCACTGGCCCGAGACGATGGTGACGTACCTTAAGGAGGACGGCATCCTGTTCTCTTGTGATTTCTTTGGGGCTCATTTAGCAGCGAGCGACCTTTTCACGGACGACAAGGCAACGCTGCACCTAACGGCAAAGCGGTATTTTGGCGAGATTATGATGCCGTTCAGAACCCCGATACAAAACAACCTGAATAAGATAAAGGACCTCGACATCAAAATCATCGCCCCGAGTCACGGGCCCCTCTATGACGAGCCGGGAACGATCATTGAATCATATCGCGATTGGGTCGACCCGGAGCCCAAGAACCTTGCCGTTGTTCCTTATGTGACCATGCATGGGAGCACGAAACTGATGGTTGACCGGCTGGTTGGGACGCTTATCGACCAGGGTGTTACGGTTAAGCAGTTCGATTTGACATCGGTAGACCTCGGGGAACTTGGGGTCGGGCTTGTTGACGCCGCCACCATCGTTCTGGGAGCGCCGACGGTGCTTATGGGCGCACATCCCCTGGCGCTCTACGTAGCGCACCTTGCCAATGCGCTACGCCCAAAGGTGAGATTTGTCTCACTCATAGGCTCGTACGGATGGGGGACGAAGGCGGTCGAGCAAGTAAGCGGAATTCTTACTAATCTTAAAGTAGAGATACTCGAACCCGTTATCGTCAAAGGAGCGCCGACACAGGAAACGTTTGCTGCGCTGGATCGACTGGCCGGTGAGATCGCCGCCAAGCACCGTGAAAACAGCTTTAAAGCGTATTCTGATTAAGGGATGTTTTCCAGGACGACGAAGGATCTCGAACAAATACGATTAATGACTGATCTGTGGATATAATCCATAGCACCCCGACTATTCCATACGTCAGAGCGATCTTGAGTGGGATTATCGTTCTGTTGTATGCCCACTGAGCCATTACAAAAACCCCTCTTCCGGCATCAGCATTATCGATTGAGCTTAATGAAAAACTCACGCAGGTAATGTACCCGTTATTTAAAAGCAATAGTCGGAAAAAAGGCCGTTGGTTTGCTTCCTGCCGAGACTGTGCCAGTCTTGATGCAAACAGGCGGAGGTGTTATTAATATGTGAACACGCAATAACTTTTGTCTATAATTAAAAGTACATAGTAAGTGCATCTAATAGGTGCTCTACTATTAGTAGCATTTCATAGATGTATCCGTTGAGGAGGATTTCTTGAAAACACCCCAGGCCATTGAGAAAGAGACGGACAAAGCCCCGAAAAGTAATTATCACTGGTATGTCCTGGCAACCGTATTTGTGGGGACGTTTATGGCGCCGCTGGACTCGAGCATCGTCAATATCGCTATTCCGTCATTGACCAAGTACTTCTCCGTCGGGATCACGACGGTGGAATGGATTGTCATGGCTTACCTGCTCACAACATCTTCGCTGCTGCTGAGCGCCGGTCGCCTTGGCGATATCGTGGGGCACAAGCGGATTTATATCATAGGGTTTCTCACATTCACGGCCGCCTCTGCTTTATGCGGTATTTCCAGCACAGTTCAGCAACTGGTGTTTTTCAGGGTCATTCAGGCTTTAGGGGCGACATGCATGTTTTCTACCAGCCCGGCGATATTGACCGCTGCGTTTCCGCCGACAGAACGCGGTAAAGCCCTCGGCTTGATCAGTATCTCGGTTGCCATGGGATTGACGGTCGGTCCGACACTTGGTGGGTTTATCGTCCACAATTTCGGGTGGAGATGGATATTTTTTGTTAATATCCCTATTGGCATCATCGTCTCGATCATGGCGGCTTTTATCCTTAAAGAAACCAAGTTGCCGACGGTAAAACGCTTCGATTTCCCCGGCGCGACTACGGCGTTTTTGGCCCTCTTCTCTGTCTTGCTTGCACTAAGTATGGGGGATAAGTGGGGATGGCAATCGTCTTCGACCATCGGCCTCCTGCTTGCAGCCGCCGTATTCGCCGCCGTATTCCTGTATTTTGAAAACAAAGTCGAGGAGCCGATGCTTGATTTATCGCTTTTTAGAAGCCGGCTCTTTGCGTCTGCAAATATCAGCGCACTAATAAGCTACGTCTCCCTATTTGTTGCTACGTTCCTGGTGCCTTTCTATTTGCGAGATGTTTTTGGCGAGTCGATTCAAACAACCGGTTTAGTATTGACTGCAATACCGCTTTTTACCGGACTGGCGGCCCCGATTTCCGGTACGCTCTCCGACAGGATAGGTTCGCGCATGCTCTCATCAGCCGGCCTGGCTATAAACGCAATTGCCCTGTTTGGGCTATCGCGGACATCGGTCGGCTCGGGACTCATACCGGTGGCGCTGCTTCTGGGTCTCTTCGGATTAGGGGCCGGGCTGTTCCAGTCCCCTAACTCGAGCGCCATTATGGGGGCGGTTCCCCGGCATCGCCTTGGTATCGCTGCAGGTATGCAGGCAACGATGAGAAATGTCGGAATGGTGCTCGGCGTGGCCATGGCGGGTGCGATTGTCGCCACCTTCGCACCGGCAGGAACCGGCGATCTGCACTTGGCGTCGGCGATTCGTATCGCGTTCGCTTCCGGGTCGGTTATTGCGGCGGTCGGCGTCATCACTTCCCTTGTGCGCGGTGGCGCGATACCCGTCGCACAAGGCACACCCGGTGGGCCTGCGGGGCCGGGTAAACCGGGGGCATAGTATCAGCGAGGCAACATTAGCAGCGACCCGGCAAGCGTTACAAGAATCACTACCTCAACAGCAAAATCCGCCCAGAACCAGGGGGATATTTTGCCTGCATAAACCGCTTCGACAGCGATGAATGTGAGTGTGCTTGCTATACCTAAAAAAGCGGCCGTGCCCAAATCGCCTTTGACGGTGGCGAACAGGAGAGTCGAGGCTATCGCGAGGATGAGAAGATCGACCGTCCAGAATATGAATCTATCGGGCTTGGACCCTGCGAAGATCATAAACGTCCGCAGGCTTATCAGCGGCCAGATAGCGGTTATGAGGTAATACACCCCCTGAAATACCAGCGCATAGAATAGTATCGTCCGTGCCACAACGCCCCCGTTCCTCATCAAATTCTGCATATAACTCAAGTAGCGACATGCGGTGTCAATACCGCTTACCGAATAATATGTTCTTGAAACGGCGAACGTAAACATTCTACAGGGAAGATTCTGTGGAGTTGTAATTAAGCTTCTGATTCCACGCCGGCCTCAAATTGCCAGCAGCCGAACCTAAGCATCGCTTTATCGTTAACTTTACCGAGGGTTAAACGATAGTCGCCCGAGACCTCAAACGGCACGAGGTGGAGCATGATTTTCATCAACTCGTCCTCTGTAGCAACCCTCACGACTCTCGCCTGGTTGACTATCTCGTAGTTGCTAAGACCGAGGTTTTGTAACATCTTTTCCACCTTGATCACGCCCCAACAATCCGAACGTTTTAATGCCGGAAACCCGATCCTCCCAAGAACTTCCTTTAGGCTAGCCAACCTTGCCATAGTCTCACCCCCTAGTAACATTTAGTAAATAAAAGAACGGCGCTGGTGTGGTAAATAGACTGTCAGGAGTATTTCTCTCTTAGCGCCTTATACCATAGTAGAGGACCACGTGGATTCTGATAACAAAAACCCGGTTAACGTGCGGGCATATGGGTGAGCGGTCATATTTTAAGGGCGAGTGGCATACTACGAGGCTATCTTTCGAATTCTGGATTCGTACATCTCTATGATCTCACGCTCGGTTGTGGCGTCTTCCGGGGATTTATCGGATCGGTATCTGCCCGTAAATCGGGGGAACCTAATGGCCAAGCCGCTGTCTTTTCGGAAGATGTTCAGACCTGCCGTGTGAAGGGGGCTTAAAGTAATCTCAGCCCCGATAACCTCGAGAACAAGCGCGGGAACAAACCATATGTCCGGCCTTTCCTTTGCCATGACCCTTGAATGACGGGCCGGTATCCTATAGGGATCGAGCATTTTTGGTAATCCTACGAGATCTTTATCCGTAAATCCAGCGCCAAGCCTTGTTATGGTCTCAAAGGTATCCGTAGTAGGGTCGTAGACCGCCATTAACAGCGAGCCGTACACACCGGCCCGGCGTCCCCGCCCGTAGTAAGCCCCGACAACGACCAGATCGACGGTATCGGTCATCTCACTGCGATACTCGCGCTTGTATTTTATCCAAAGCCACCCACGAGAGCCTGCCTGATAGTAAGTGCCGGGGCCGATCGCCTTGCACATTATCCCCTCCATCCCCTCCTCGATGGCCTTTTCAAAAAATTCCTGTAGTTCGTCGATAGTGTGAACGATCGTATACTCGACCAGCCTGGCGCGCCCGGTAGTGGCAACGACGGCTTTGAGTTCTTCCCTTCGTTCCAGAAAAGCAAACCCGGTCATATCTCTACCGTTCACGTAGAGACAATCAAAGAAGAATATCGACGCTGGAAATTCTTTGGATATCTGTTCTATGCCGTGTTTCCTGCGCCGGCGCATGAGTTCTTGAAACGGGCGCATCTCGCCTGTCTCCGGGTCGAGGGCGACTATCTCCGCCTCGAGGATCGCGGTATCCGCTTTAACCGATGTCTGTACCAGCTCGACCACATCCGGATACTGATTTGTGATGTTTTCAAGCCTTCTCGAAAACAGGATGGCGTCGGTGCCGATTTTGTGGATTTGCACACGCTCACCGTCGTATTTATACTCGGCCACGCATCCGCCACCGGTTCTTGCAAGTATCTCTTGCGGGGTTTTTAACCGCTCGGCAAGCATCGGACGGATGGGTTTGCCCGGCGTGATCTTAAACTGGCCGACCACCCCGGCGCCGCCCTGTTCAACAGCCTCGGCAACCGCCCCGAGATCGGATGTGATGTTGTAGGCGCGTTCAATGACGGGCCTCGATTGCCTTCCCCCGCCATAAACGCTCGCGAGAGCATCTAATATGGTCATATCCGCGATTCCAAGCCTGAGTTTCTTTGTTACCGTCCTGACGATATATTTAGCCTCGAGCGGTGTCGCCCGTTTCATCAAGTTTGCGAGCATGTTGATTTTTAAGCCCACACTACCGGGGCCCGAGGTCTTTGCAATAGCGTCCAACGTCGAGTAGACATCTGCCACAGTAAGGGGCTCTAAGGCCGTATGCGGGGCTTTTAGGAGTTCCTGGTAAGCAGTGTCGCCAATGTCTCCGGTGCGGCTTAGATCGGCTTCTATGGCACTGGCTGACAATCCCGTCGCAATGGATACAGCCTTGATGACATATTTCTCTGCCATGCCGAGTTCGACACCCGCAAAATCCGGGTACAGCTTCCCTTGAATCAGGTAAACGACTTTGCCGATACTGTCGGGCGGCGTATGGGCTAGAAGGTCGGAGAGATAATTCGTCATCGCGATTCGCTTGCTTGTCGATTCTATTTTGCTGAAGGCTTCAGCCAATTGTCCGTAATTCATAAGCGACTATCCTTACTCCCAATGGCTTCTTTGGGCTTTTTTTTAACTTTTTTTAACTTCTTAGGACTTCTTAGGACTTCTTAGGACTTCTTAGGAAAAAATATTAGATTCGATGAATAAGTTTTTACCCTAAATCGTAAGGTTCTTGTAGTAATCACAATAACGGGAGACGGGACAGGCGGCGTGCTTGGGATTTCTTGCGGTACAGATCTCACGTCCGAACTCGATCAGGGACATATGCGCCCGCATCCTGTCGGTGGGCGGTATCACCTGCTCGAAGGAGGCTTTTATCTCTTCGTAGTGCGCCTTTTCAGCTACCAGACCCAGGCGCTTTCCTATTCGTTCGATATGGACATCGACGGGGAAAACAGGGCGTTTGCCTACAAAACTAAGAAGGATATCCGCGGTTTTCGGCCCGACGCCGGGTAATTTCATCAGCAGCTTTCGCGCTTCTTCTGTGGGAAGGTCGAGGACGTGAGATATATCCCCGCCATAGGTATCCTGAACCTGAACGGCCACCTCTTTTATCTTGGGAGCTTTTGACCTGTAGAGACCGGCCGGCTGTATCGCTTCTATGATCTCTGAAATATCGGCGCGCGCTATCGCGAGTGGGGTTATACCGATTCTGCTCCTGAGGGCGTCAAAGGCCTTCTTGGTGCCCCTGCGCTCGGTTTTTTGGGAAAGAATCGTGGATATTAGGACCTCAAACGGGGTAAGTTGCTCGGCCCAAAAGTAGGGTTCGAAAGCATCTTCGATTATTGCTATGGCTTTCTTGTACATCACGACAAACTCTTCTATAAATTCTCGATATTTTCCTGAAGGTTTTCAAGAATGGCAAGCGACCAGCCTAAAAATCCCATGAAGAAGAAATTGTCCTCGTCGTGATCGCCGATATGCCACAATGCATGCGCAGTCTCACCCGGGCTGAAGCCCACCCAGGGGATAGATAATTCTATCAGTACTTCCTCGACATCGAGAATCAGGTCTTCAAAATCGTCATCCAGGGCGACAAGACGATCCACCAGCGCGACAAGGCCGTCGGTCTCGCTTTTAAGCTCAAACAGGTTTTCGGCGAAGTAGTTCGACATGTCCTCGGGGCAGCCTTTTGATATAAGCTTCTTCACGACAACGCCGAATTGTTGCCTGGAGTGGGCCTTTACCTCGTCCGTTAAGCCTTCACCCAGCTCGCTGGTCTTGAGCCCCTCGAGAACCTCTTCGATTTCATCGATATCCGCATCCTGTTCCGTCTCTTCATTAAGCCAGTTTTCGGTCAGCGCGCTCACCTTATCCATGAGCACATAGTAGCTGCGCCCGAATTGCTCGGAGAAATGGCGGAGGCTTTTTGTCGCTTCGCGCATTTCAAGGATTTTCTCCGCGATATCCGTAGCCTCTGCCGCCTTGATGAGGTCGTTAGCCTTTGCAGTATAATCCAGCGCCTGCATATACATTTGGGCAAGGTTATAGGCGGGTTTTACTGCTATCATCTGAGGGACTTGGCACTCCACGAGCTTGCGGTATATCGCCCTGTTTATGTTGGTCAAACCGTTCTCGCGATTTGATGAATTGATCAGGTCTTTGTTGTGGTCCATTAATATCCCTTCATACTATTATTTATATCCATAAACCGAATCGGTCAATAATTGTCTCATTATACAACTTTAGCGACTAAATAACTTTATCCAACCGATGGGTTAAATACCTGCACGGCGGGAATAAAGAAATCACGGCCGACAAGAGTTATTTCGTAAATATACCGGGCAACCTTAAGTGCATTAATAAAGGATTTATAGTAAAGGATCAATAATAGAGGGCTGACTAAAGTTAAGGTGGTTTTTATGGATGTTTTTGACTTCGCACTCCTGTTTATCATAGGTTTTATCTTCGGCTTCTTTGGGAGGCTGATTTATGCGCGTTTGACCGGGCGGTTAGGGCCGGAGGCTTTGCGGAACGAGAACAATGTAAGATATATCGATACCGCACCGAGCCGCAAGGCTGAGACCGATACGCCGGCCGAACAGGAACAGCCGTCGGAGAAACGGGCCGCTAACTGAAATAGTTTGCGCTCATAACCTCGGAGATCCTTCTCGCAAGTGTGAAGGTGCGCTCGGCAAGTGCGGGCTTCATCACGCCGGTGCCGCAGCTGGGTGTTATCAGAGCCTGGTTGATAAGGGTCTCTTTATCTATTCCTTGATCCACCAGAAGCTGCATGCCCTCTTCGAGCCGTTCAATAAGAGTCTCGGTGGTTTCGGCTGCAACCGTCTCGGGTGTCGGAAGTCCGGAAGGGACGATGCCCCAGGCAAGAACCCCTCCTCTATCAAGGAATGACTTTATTTCAGCCGGATAGAGTGCTACGGTCTCGCTGTAGTCATAGGCGTCGAAACTTATGACGTCCACATTGGTTTGCGCAAGAAGACCCCAGTCGGTGTTGGCGCAGCAGTGAATTCCGGTGAAACCGTCGATCGCATCGATGATCTCGTTGAAATGCTTTATTACCTCATCCCGGTCGAGGCTTACGAAAGCCGAGCCTATGGATGTGATATACGGGTCGTCGATAAAGATCAGCGCGGGAAGATCGGGCCTTGCCTCTTTGAACTTTTCCACCTGGAATTTTGCCTTCATGGCAAGCGTCTTGATGATACCCTCGCGCAGGACGTCATCGTAGAATCCGGGCTTTTTGTTTTGGTCTGAGACGGTAAAACCTATGGTCAATGGGCCGACTATGTGTCCTTTGAGCATCTTTATGTCTGGATACTGCCCGTCCTTAACTATCTCGAGAAACCGGTAGAGGCCCTGTGCGTGTTCGCGACTTATCGCCAACCGGTCGACCTCGCCGTTTATATAGTGCCCGTAAAGCACCTCGAGTTCACCGATGATATCCCTGGTCGTATCGAAATACACCTTGTCCGAAGCCTCGTCCACGACTATCCCGGGCATACCCTCGGTGCACTGTACATATATGTTTTCCTTAAAGCCCAAGTTGGGTAATTGCGGCCACATCGGGATATCGTGCAAGTTATCGAGCACCAACCGGCACGCGACATCGACATCGGTATGCGGCACACTTCCTATAGCCGTGGCCATGCACTTAGCTTCAAAAGACAATGTAATTACCTCACAATTTTGTATTTTTAACCGTTCTCCTGAGTGCTAATTATAGCGGATAACCCCGCAAAAACCCTTTGGAATTTCGAATTGCGAATGTCGAATAAAACCTAGAACCCACTTTCTAGACCCACAACTAATTCGTAATTCCTCTGGCTTCTGTCTTCTTAGAATTGGACTTTTATCGCTCGCACAGGGCATGCGTTGATGCAAAGTTGGCAGAAGACGCATTTCTCCTGGTCGAAGATAAGTTCCCAGTCGGAACCCATTGCAAGTGCTCCGGGGCGGCAGACACCGGTGCAGGAGCCGCAATCAACGCATTGCTCGCGATCTACGATGATGTCTTTAATCGCTTCCTGGATGCCGACATTCTGCTCTTTAAGAAAGGCGATGCCTTTCTGTATCTGGTCGGGCGCACCCTCCAGGTCCATAACCAGCGTGCCCTCGTTTTCATCGATTTGCGCGCGGAGGATGTTCGGGACAAGGTCATAGTCCTTTACCAGGTGGTATGTTAATGGTTTTTCTATACTTTCCTCCGGGAAGTGAAGGACTATTTTTTTCTTTGCCATTTAAATCTCCTCCTCTGCGACAATCTCGAGGGGTTTAAACGATTGCTCCAGCTTAAAGGCCTCGACCGGTTGCTGAACGAAGAACTTGCCCTCTTTGACCCAGGTCTTCAACGTCTCGGCGATCTTTCGCGCTTTCGTGTAGCTCGAGATCGGGGCCGTTCGTACCTGCTTGCCGTTTATCTCTATCTTGCCGCTTCTCAGCTCGGCGTAGCTTATCCGGCCGAAATTCGGCTTTGCCCGCTGCGGGACGCTGTAGTCTACGATTGTCGTGTAAATATCCTTATCGCTTATGCTGGCTTTCTCGACTATGTCCTCATCAAGAACAGGTATGGGGATACCGACACCGACAAACATAGTCGCACCGTAATTATGGAAGGTCGCGGCCCTTATGAAATCGGTACTCATTTCTTTAAGGTTGCCGATGAGTGCCAGCGTGCCGGCGGTTGAGAGCGGCACACCGTTTTCACCACGCGCCTGCTGTGGGTTAAACTGCGTACCCTGCCAGGCGACATAGCCTTGCGTGCCCGCCAGGAATACCCTTGTGCCTATTCCAATCGTCCTGTAGAACGGGTCGTTTATTAACGGGCTCAGCTGGCTCGCGCTGCAGTATGTGGCGTTGCCGAGGCGCGGGAGCAGCGTCCCCATGTAGGTATACATAATGCGCGCCGACGAATTTACGCCCACCGCGTAGTTTTGATAGGCATTCCTTGGATTGAAAAGGTAGGCCTCGTTGATGACGTCCTTATTTATATAGGTCTCTATCTCTTTTCTCGGATAGCAATCGGTGCCGTATGATTTTGCGACCAGTTTGACG
>NZ_JBTSLF010000006.1:0-33260 GCF_054640775.1 Candidatus Aquicultor sp.
AATTACTCCGGTAAGGCCGCTAACCTGTACCGGGATTGAGCTATTTGTAGTTGTGCTGTTACCAAGCTGACCATAATTGTTCTGTCCCCATGCCCAAACTTTCCCGTCTGAGGTAAGAGCCAAGGAGTAGCAATACCCAGCTGCAATGGCGGTTACTCCGGTGATACTGATAACCCGCACAGGGGTTCTAATTGGGGTATCAGTCGTGGTGCTACCATTGCCAAGTTGACCATACATATTATTTCCCCACCCCCAGACTGTTCCATCCGAGGCAAGTGCTAGTGCATGATATCCACCACTTGCAATCTGCGGGGCAACAGACTGCGTAGCCTCATTCGCAGAAGCCACCGTTAACGTGCCAAAAAACACAATAATGATAAACAATGCCAATAGGTATGATAACCTCTTTGGCTGCATATCACACAGGCTAAATTTGTTTAATAATTCTCTCATACATTGTCCTTTCTTTAGAAGAAGACCAATTCAAAAAAACCATTTCTTGCGATAGACTCGTCGTCTTGCAATTCCTCCTTACGTGTAGATATTTTCATGCAGTAAAGGTTTAATTGTTTAGTAGCTTAACCTGGGTTATTTATTGGTGGGGTGCAAAAACCAGCCTTAATAAAGGTCAGTTATACTAGCTCAGTTGCCCCTCCAAACCGTATAAGTGCTGATTATTGAAACTCTTGCGAGTTGGATGTTGAAGATGTTATACATGCGATAGGATGAATTGTGATATCTTTGTATCCTATTGGTAGTATTATGTTAGTGTCGCATAAAAGTCAAGCGGCTGCTTAAGTATATTGGGTATGATTCTTATTTACTGATAGGGGTTGTTTGCTAAGCATGCTTTGCTTCGAGGAAATTCTCAACCTCTTGCACGAAATCAACGTAATCGATTATCGCATGTTGTATGCTTTCGAAAACTATCTCGTCTCGTAAGGCTTCGTACTCATGAACAAGCCTGTTTCGTAAACCTGCAGAGGGAGCTAGTCGTTCGGCCAGGTTTCGGGAGATTAGACCTGAATCTGCTGCCCGCACAAACGACGAATAATAGTCCTTGGGTGGGGTTCCAGTTTCTTCGGTTACAACGTGCGCATTAATGTCTGAAGCAGTCTCTACAATGAGTTGTATTAATCGTTCTATGGCTCTTCGCTTGGTAAAATCACGCTCGTATTCTTCAAATGATATATCCGATAGCTGTTTTAATTCTTTTAAATATCCCTGGAGTGAAACCAGCTTTCTTCTTATTAACTCGGTATCAAGCACCCGGCTTCATCTCCCCAAGGAACTTTTTGATAGCGCGCTTATCAAGCTCGAAGAACTTTGCTGCATCCATGTGCATTTTTATGGCTTTTAGTTTAAAGGTGCTGGCCAATCCCTGCTGGCGCTCGTAGACCGGCATGCCTTTTGTGGCTACCTCGAACATCAAAAGAGGGTCCGCAGTATTAAGAACTACCAGATCGATTTTATCCGTCTCAAGCTCTTTCGCAATACGGTTGCTTAATGAGAGGGCCTCCCGTGCGCACGTTGCACGATCGGGACACGAATCGAACAGGATTCCGATATCGATATCACTTTCAGGGTGTAATTTACCTGTGATAACCGAGCCAAAAAGGTAGGCAAGTGAAATGCTTCGATCTACCTCAACCGTTTGTTTTATTGTTTTTATAAGGTTTTCTATTATAATCATAAATCCACCTATCTGTGACATAACTATAGCTTAACCCGTTTGCGGATTCAATTGGCGGATGATTACATTATGAAAGGTCCTACCAGATCTCAGCTCCGCCGAGGAGTTCACGAAGGGCTTCAAGAAACTGTTTGAATGGTTGTGACGAGCCCGATTGATCCATCTGGCCCGGGTAGCAGTTATCGCCTTCGGATAACATGGAGCGGTCGCCTAGCGAAAGGTGAACAAACCAGTGGTCGCCGTCTTCGCCATGGGTGGAGCGTTGTTCGTAGTAGGGCACCCAGTTCCAGACGCCGATTCTTTCTACTTCGGTCCAAAACCGGTCCCATTGCTCCGGTGTTGGTTGGATCTCTATGGCTGGGGCCAGGGTATAAAGACCCGGCGATTTTTCGTACATCAGCTTGCCGTCCATAAGTCTGACAACAAAGGATGGACCGAAGCAACCGCCGATTGCGACTTCGAACTCTTTTGGATACTTGGATGCGGTCATTACTTCACGACCCTCAGGTGCGGCTTTTTGACGCCGCCCATAGCATCGAGGTCTTTTCGGAGTTCGAATACTTCGTCGCGGAGCAGGGCGGCCTGTTCGAAGTCGAGCCTCTCGGCAGAGGCGCGCATTTCTTCTTCGATGGCAAGCACAAGGGCTTCGAGTTCTTCGCGGGGGATTCTCTTTATCGCATCGCCGTGCTCGCGCGGTCTATATAAGTTACCGGATTCCGCAACCACGGATTGTATGATATCCGTTACTGCTTTACGGATGGTCTGCGGCTCGATGCCGTGCTCGCGGTTATACTCCATCTGGATCTTGCGCCTTCTATTTGTCTCGTTGATGGCGCGGCTCATCGAATCGGTTACCGTATCCGCATACATTATAACCTGGCCGCTTACGTTTCGGGCGGCGCGTCCGATGGTCTGGATGAGGCTTCGCTCTGAGCGCAGGAAGCCTTCTTTGTCGGCGTCCAGAATGGCCACCAGGGATACCTCCGGCAGGTCAAGGCCCTCGCGCAGCAGGTTGATGCCGACGAGGACGTCGAATTCGCCGAGGCGAAGGTCGGTTAGGATCTTCACGCGCTCGAGCGTATCGATATCCGAGTGCAGATAGCGTACCTTTACGCCGGCCTCCATGAGGTAGTCCGTCAGGTCCTCGGACATTTTCTTGGTCAGCGTCGTGACCAGAACGCGCTCGGTCTTTTTGGTGCGCTCGCGTATCTTATCCAAAAGGTCGTCGATCTGGCCCTTTGTCGGCATCACTATCACTTCCGGATCGATAAGACCTGTCGGGCGGATGATTTGCTCGGCCGTTTGTTGCGAGACGTTCCCTTCAAATGGACCTGGAGTTGCGCTGACGAATACGATTTGCGGCACTTTCCCGATAAACTCCTGGAATTTTAACGGACGGTTATCCACCGCCGACGGGAGCCTGAAGCCGTGGTCGACCAGCGTTTGCTTGCGGGCCCTGTCACCGTTATACATGCCGTTGAGCTGCGGTATCGTTATGTGGGACTCATCGATCATGACGAGCAAGTCATCCGGGAAGTAATCGAGCAACGTATCCGGGGCCTCGCCGGGCGCTTTGCCGGAGAAGTGCCTTGAATAGTTCTCAATGCCGTTGCAGTAGCCGACTTCCCTGATCATCTCAAGGTCGTATTTGGTGCGCTGCTCAAGACGCTGCGCCTCTAAAAGCTTACCCTGGTCTTTCAGCTCGAATAAGCGCTCGTCAAGCTCGTTCGCAATCGAGAGCAGGGCGCGCTCGATTTTCTCTTCGATGGTAACGAAGTGGGTTGCCGGATAAATCTGCATATGATCGTGCGCTTTCATCATCTCCCCCGTCAAAGGGTCGATGGTGATAATGCGCTCGACGGTATCCCCGAAAAACTCGACGCGAATCGCCAGCTCATCGTAGGCCGGGAATATCTCAAGGACATCCCCCCGCACCCTAAACGTGCCGCGAGTGAAATTGATATCGTTTCGCTGGTACTTGATCTTTACCAGCTTCTTGAGGATGTCATCAAGGTTGTAATCTTGAGCGACGCCCAGAAACACGACGGTCGCTTGGTAATCCTCCGGCGATCCCAAACCGTAAATGCATGAGACCGATGCCACGATAACGACATCTTTTCGAGTGAACAGCGAGCTTGTCGCGGCGTGGCGCAATTTATCTATCTCTTCGTTTATCGAGGAGTCTTTCTCGATGTAGGTGTCGGTGTGCGGGATATACGCTTCGGGTTGGTAATAATCGTAGTAGCTCACGAAATACTCGACCGCGTTATTTGGGAAGAAGTATTTGAACTCGTTGCACAGCTGAGCGGCGAGCGTTTTGTTCGGGGCGATGATGAGCGACGGCTTTCCGATATTTTCGATCACGTTGGCCATCGTATAGGTTTTACCCGAGCCCGTAACGCCGAGAAGGGTCTGGTAATCCATGCCCGCTGTAACGCCGTCTACTAGTTTTTTGATTGCGTTGGGTTGGTCTCCCTTTGGTTCATAGGGAGCTTCGATCTTAAATCCATTCATTATTCATTCATTTTACGGGATTTAGGGAATGTTTGCACTCGGCAATGGCTGGCATAGCGTGCTAGGCGCTCTTGGCGGTCGCCGGCGGTTGCGGGGTAGCTTCGGCCTCGGGTTTATCGGACTCGGTCCCGGGTTTATCAGCTTCGGCCTGCTGCGGTTTATTTATCTGTCCCTGCTGTGCCCTGCCTGCCTGGCCTTGCTTTGGTTGCTTATCATTGGCTTGTTTGAGTTTTTCCTCAGCTACGGCCCTCTGCTCATCGAGGTGTTTCTGGTGTTGGTCTTGCTCCTCCTGGCGTCGTTGCTCCCCGGCGACAAATTCGATGATCTTGTGCTGGTCTCTCTGGTCTATCTCCGTGAATTTGATGCCGAGCAGGTATTCAGTTGCACCCGGGCTTTTTGAGCTGCAGTGGACGACTTCACCGCGTACCCTAATCTTGTTGCTCTTTAACGAGTTCAGCTCGATTTCAAGTCGTGTACGATGGCCGGCCTCAATTGGATTTCTCGAGTAGATCGTTACGCCGATGCCGCCACCGCTGACATCGTAAACTTTTAAGCCTTTATAGCGGTTGACCTGGTTATCAAATTGAAGCTTGACTTGAATACCGCTGTCCGTCCTAATCCTTGGGAAAGCCCGACGTTGTATCCGCTGCGGTTTTCCGATTGGAATAATGGCGATTATCTCGGCTTTATCGCCGATGGCTGCAACCTTAACGGGCATTGCACAGCTTCCATCGTCGGTCGGGCGCACAACGGTCAGCAGGCCACCGACATCGCACCCGTGCATAATCGGGCGCTCGACGGCCTTGCAAATAATCGTCTTGTCTTGCAAGGCCAAAACAAATTTATAGAGCGCAGCTGTATCTGCGTTCTCAAGCCTAACGGTTACACCGGGCTTAGCAAGCTCTGCAAACTCTGGTCATATTTCATCTATGGTTGGGGTTTGTTCATCAGACATAATAGAGATATCGGCAGCTAACGGGTAGTGCTTGAGATAGCCAGAATAGGTTAGTTTGTGGAATAACCAGCTCTTTTAGCCCGTATGACGGAGAGATTGGCATTGCGCTTAAGGGGTATAGCGCTGTTTTTTTGCCGTTGGGCTCTACTCGATGGTTTACTGGTGGTAAATTCTTTTGGGTATACCTTCTCGTACATATCCCGGGCCGCCTCAACGCGCTGGATAAACATGCGTGTTTCTTTGAACGGAATCTTGGTCACCAGATCTTCAACGGTCCCCGAACCCGCTTGCTTCAACCAACGGTCGACATTTTTATAGCCGGAGTTATATGCCGCAAGCGCAAGCTTCTCATCGCCGTATTTTGAGCGCAGGTAGTTGAAGTACCAGCAGCCCATATCGATATTTACCTCCGGGCTTGTAAGGTTATCAGGATTAAACGTTCTACCTTGTTTTTTTGCAACCCAAGTTCCCGTGCCGGGCATAACCTGCATGAGACCGATTGCTCCTGCCTGGGATTCTGAGAACGGGTCGAATTTGCTCTCCACATAGATGATCCCGCACACGAGATAGGGGTCTATGGAGTATTTTGCGCTTGCCTCGCTTATCAGGTCCTGGTATTCAAGGGGATACAGGATGTGTTCCCACTTATCTGGATTTGACCACCGATACCACAGAAAAGCAACCGTCAATAGAATTAAAATCGTTACTGCGAATTTTATTGCTTTCATATATTAATTGCTGGCTCGTAGTATAAGTTACCGCTCATTTGTTAATTCTAATATGCTTTAGTTGTTTTGGATACGCTTCCAGAGCTCATTTACCTTTTCTTTTAACTCGGCTGGAGTACCGTTATTTTCAATGATAACATCGGCCTGTTGTTCCAGGATGTCTTTGCCTTCTTGGGATTCCATACGCCGCTCGATTTCAGCTCGCGACATTCCCCTCTCCAGCAGCCTTTCCATCCTTATTTCACCGGTAGCGGTGACTGCAACCGTGAGGTCGCAGTGCGTGTGCATGCCGGCTTCAAATAACAGCGGAACATCGATGACCACCGCTTGGCCGTTCTTAAACTCGCTTTTAAGCCGCTCGACCCTGCGGTCTATTTCCGCTATTACATACGGATGGATTATTTCGTTGAGACGGGCGAGTTCTTCAGGATGTCCGAAGACTCTCTTTCCTAGTTCGCGCCTATTTATTTCCCCGCCGGGAAGAAGAATACCTTCACCGAAATAATCGACGACCTGCTTCCACGCCGATTTTCCCGGCTCGACCGCCTCGCGGGCGACCTGGTCGGCATCGATAACAACTGCGCCCTTCTCTTTTAAGAGTAAGGCTACCGTTGATTTTCCCGATCCTATGGCTCCTGTTATACCGATGACTTTCATGTCGTGCTCCTGGGACTCTTCCGGCAGGCCTTTGTTCTTCTCCCGGTTACTATTATAACCAAAAAAAGGGGGCTCTGCTTGTGCAAAGCCCTCTGCTTAATAATCGTAATTTATTACTTTATTGCCTAAGCCGTTATTCCGCGGGGGTTTTCTTGGCTTGAGCTGCTTTCATTTGTTTTAGGACTCCTTCAAGGGAATCCGGGTCTGCGGAGTCGGTTTCTTCTTCAATAGCGCCGGCGTCTTCGGGTTGCTCGACGGCTTCTGTTACCGCCGGGGCCTCTGTCGCTGTCTCGGCTTCAACCTCTACTACAACCTCTACCTGATCGATCGGGATTATTTCCTCGACGACCGTTAGCTCGGGTTCGTCTTCGGAATCGCTTACGACCTCGATGATTTCCTCAACGGCCTCGCCCGCACATGCGATGGTTTCCTCGGTCTCTATAATCGTTTCAGCGGCTTCAACTACAGCTTCTACAGCTTCTTCAACCTCTTCGGCTTCTTCGGCAGCGGTTTCCGTTACGGTTTCCGCTACTGCTTCGGCCTTTACATGCTCCGTTTTTGTCTCATCGACCGGTGGCTCCTGGGTTTGCTTGATGCTGAGGCTTACCCTTCTGCGATCGAAATCAATACCGACGATCTTCGAATCGACGCCATCGCCGACTTTGACTATCTCTTCCGGCATTTCTATATGCTTATAGGCAAGCTCGGAGATATGGATGAGACCCTCAAGGCCTTCTTCGATCTGAACGAATGCGCCAAACGGGACCAGCTTTGTGATCGTACCGTTTATGAGCTGTCCAATCGAGTACTTGCCCGCTCTCTCTTTCCACGGGTCTTCCTGGGTTTGCCGCAAGCCGAGGGAAATTCTTTCCTTATCAAATTCAACATTGAGGACTTGGACTTTTACATCGTCGCCAACCGCGACTACCTCTGATGGATGGTCGATGTGATCCCAGCATAACTCTGAGATGTGGATGAGGCCGTCGATGCCGCCAAGGTCAACAAAGGCTCCAAAATCAACGATACTTGAAATCTTGCCTTCAAGTACCGCTCCTTTTTCGATCTTCTCGAGAATCTTGCCTTTCTCGTGCTTTTTCTCCAGCTCGAGAACTGCACGCCTGGATAGGACGACGTTATTGCGGTTCCTATCCATCTCAATGATCTTACATTCCATATCCTGACCGATGAACTGTGTCAGGTCTTTTGTGCGCCTGATATCGACAAGCGACGCCGGGAGGAAGCCACGTAGACCGATGTCAATGATCAATCCGCCCTTAACGACCTCGATAACCCGGCCGGATATTTTCTCTTCCGACTTGGCGATGTCTTCGATTCTTCCCCATGCCTTTTCGTACTCGGCGCGTTTCTTTGAAAGGATGAGACGGCCGTCTTTGTCTTCTTTTTGAAGAACCAGGGCCTCGATGCGATCACCAACCTTTACAACTTCGCCCGGATCGACATCAGGCCTGATCGATAGCTCGCGTGCAGGGATAGCGCCTTCGGATTTGTATCCGATATCCACCAACACCTCATCCCTATCGACCTTCACAACCTCGCCGACAACTATATCACCGTCATCAAAAATTTTGATGGTTTGATCGTAATCGGGCACGAGCACTCCGGCCTCGTTTACCATCATATAGCTCTCGTGGTTTTCAACTGGTTCTTTTTCCGACATTAATAGAAACCTCCCAAATTAGCGTCTCAAAAAATAAAATACCACCAGAGGTGGTTGCAGGCGCGTCTATCTATGGACTTTATGGATCACCCTTTTTCGGGGCCGGAAAAGACTAACTTGGCTAGTCTGCCTTCAACTCGCTTTTCCTTTCTATCCATGCGGCTGGCCGCTTGCCTGGCAACTATTCCTCTAATTAAAACGCTTTTTACTTTAATTGCTCTTATAGCTTAAGTTATATTAAGCAATTTGGCAATTCTATTTACTTAATTTTGTAGTTATCTACCTATAAAATAGGTGTTTTTGGCATTATCATACATTAATTCTTGGTGCTTTAAGTACTAAAAGCCCTGCTGCAGCCCCCAAGAAAGAAGAATTCAGGGATTAGAAATCTCTGTAAACTCGTTTTTAGCGAGTTTACTTCGTAGCCTCTTTCCAATTATACCCTATGGAAGTCTCAACTTTTAGTCTTACTTTTAGCGGATATGCGTTCTCCATCATGACATCGATAAGGTTCGCCGCTATCTCTCGCTCGTGTTCGGGCACTTCAAAGATGAGTTCATCGTGTACTTGGAGGACCATTTTTGTCTGCAGGTTTTCTTCTTCTATTTGTTTGTCAATACGCACCATTGCCAGCTTGATTATATCGGCTGCGGTACCCTGAAGGGGTGCATTTACCGCAAATCTCTCACCCAGGCTTCTGATCTTTGTGTTGCCGCTCTTAAGTTCGGGGATATATCTTCTTCTTCCCAATAATGTCTCGACGTAACCTTTTCTGGTCGCCTCTTCAATCGTCTTCTTTATAAATTCTTCGACTTTCGGGAGGCTCTTAAAGTATTGGTTGATAAACGTCCTGGCATCAGCGAGCGGGATATTCAGGCGATCCGCAAGGCCGAACGGGCTCATCCCGTAAAGAACGCCGAAGTTGACGACTTTGGCCATCCGTCGCATTTGCGATGTGACCTGCTCGGGAAGGACGCCGAAAACCTGCATGGCGGTCGCCTCGTGGATGTCCATGCCCGCTATAAACGCCTCCAGTAATGCCTCTTCCTCGGAGTAATGAGCGAGCAGGCGCAGCTCGATTTGCGAGTAATCCGCCGCCATAAAGATATCCCCGGGGTTCGACGGGATAAACGCCTCGCGTATTCGCTGCCCCAGTTCGGTGCGCACCGGGATATTCTGCAAATTAGGGTTGCTGCTGCTCAATCGCCCCGTCGTGGTGACCGTCTGGTTGAACGATGTGTGAAGCTTGCCGGTCTTTGGGTTGATAAGTTTGGGCAGGGCGTCGATGTAGGTCGACTTGAGCTTTGCCAGTTCTCTGAAGGCGATGATCTTCTCGACTATCGGATGCACGGTAACGAGCTTATGGAGCACGTTGGCATCCGTGGAGTACCCGGTTTTCGTCTTTTTTGCCGTGGGCAAACCGAGCTTCTCAAAAAGGATAAAGCCGAGTTGCTGCGGCGAATTGATATTAAACTCCTGGCCTGCCAGGGAGAAAATCTCGTTTTCGATGTTCTCGAGGAACATACCGACTTCCTTCGAGAGGTCTTCCAGGTAATCGGTATCGAGGCCGACGCCTTCGTGCTCCATTCGTGCGAGAACGGGAACGAGCGGCATCTCGACTTCTTCGAAGAGCTTAAGGAGTTCTTTTTCCTTAAGTTGTTCCTCGAGTTTCGCCTTAAGCCTGAAATTGGCGATGGCCTCATTTGCGAGACGGTCGCGCTCATTTTCGGCGGCGACCGAAATCCCAAGGTTGATCGCGGCAAGCTCGTCTATCGGATAGTCGGAGCGCTCGGGATTGAGCAGATACGCGGCGATCATGGTATCGAAGTTTAATGCCTGCGGCTTTATGCGGGCGTTCCAAAGCGCGAGCTGTATTCGTTTAAGGTCGTGCCCCGTTTTGCTGATTGATTTCGATTCAAGGTATGGTTTTGCAAGCGCCAGTGCCTGCTCGATTGGGAGCGAGGTGTGCTCTTGCGGGAACAGCTCGCCGGAAACTTCCTGGATACAGGTATATACTTTGCTCTCGCCAACCGCAAAAGCGATGGATGTGATTTGCTGGTCGACCGTATTCACGCCTGCTGATGTCAGAGCGAGCGCAACGTGACCGCTGGCTTCGACATCGGCGGCAAGCTGTGCGAGTATCTCATCACCGGCTATATCGATTATTTGAAAGTCGGCGGCTTGGTGAGTTTTTTGCTTGTTCTGGCTTAGAAGCCTGTCGAGCAGGGAGAAGAACTCGAGCTTTGAGAACAACGCCCGTATCTTCTCTTCATCCCACCCGTCGAGCTTGCACTTATCGAAATCGACGTCGATGGGAACCTCCCGGTCGAGAACGGCAAGCATCTTGGAAAGCTCGGCTTCGGCCGCGTGCTCCGAGAGCATCTCACGCCAGCGCTTGTTCTCGACGGTATCGAGGTGTTCCAGCAGGTTCTCGACGCTTCCAAACTGCTGGATGAGCTTCGCCGCCGTCTTCTCGCCAACACCCGGCACGCCCGGGATATTGTCGGATGTGTCGCCTTTGAGCGCCAGAAAATCGGCGAACTGCTCGGGGGTCACCCCGTACTTCTCGTAGACCTTTTCCCGGTCGTAGATGACGATATCGGATATCCCCTTTTTGGTGGTCATTACCCGGATATGGTTATCCACAAGCTGGAAGGCGTCTTTGTCACCCGTGACGACGATCACATCATCATGCTCGGCTTCGGCTTCTGAAGCTAGCGTTGCGAGGATGTCGTCGGCCTCGAAGCCGTCCATCTCGAACACCGGTATGTTGAGCACCGAAAGCACTTCTTTTACTATCGGGAACTGTCCGATAAGCTCGTTCGGAGTGGGGTCCCGGTGGGCTTTATACTGGTCGTAACTCACGTGTCTGAACGTCGGGGCAGCCCTGTCGAACGCCGCTATAACGACATCCGGCTTCTCTTCTTTAAGTAGCTTTATCAGCATGCTGGTAAATCCATACACCGCATTGGTGACCTGACCGGAAGATGTTGCAAGCGTTGTGGGCAGGGCGAAGAACGCCCTGTAAACCAAGCTGTTGGCATCAATGAGGATGATTTTTTTCTTCAAAAGTAATGTACCTACCGTCTCGATCTTGATTAATTCGACATTCGAAGTTCGTAATTCGTCATTCAATTTTACTGGTTATATGGGAGAATGACAAACGGCGGGAACGGTGAATTGGTGGGCGGGTGAATGGGTGAGTTGGGATGGGCGGTCGGGAGATTTCATATAGACGAATCTGTGTTCGTTATCGCAGATTGAAAGGTCGGCAAAACCATCCCCGAGGATGTCGGCTTCCTGGCGGTCGTGGGTTACGAGGATAAATGGGATGCGCCATTGCCGATGGAGGGCTTTTAGCTCGGATTGGAGCTGAAGGCGGGTATCCAAATCGAGCGCTGAAAGAGGCTCGTCGAGCAGGAGTAGCTCGGGCTCGGTCACGAGCGCCCGGGCCAATGCGACACGCTGCTTTTCTCCCCCGGATAACTGATTCGGAAAGCGGTTCTTAAGGTGGTTGATAGCCATGGACTCCAGCATGCGGGTAACCTTGGCTTTATTCTCCTTGGTTTTATAGGTACCGGCCAGACCGTATGCGACATTACGCTCGACCGTCATATGCGGAAACAGCGCGTAGTCCTGGAATACATACCCTATATTTCTACGCCCGGGCTCAGTGTTAATCGCGTTAGCCGATGAGAACAGTGTGCGGCAATTAAGCTCGACCTGGCCGGCAGCGGGCTGCACCAGGCCGGCGATACAGTTCAAAATCGTCGTTTTGCCGGCGCCCGATGGACCGCAGAGCGCTAAAATCTCATTGCCGAGGGTAATTTCGGCTACAAGGTTAAATGTGGTGAGTTGTATATCGAATCGTAATTCAAGCATCATATCACTGCCACCTAATCGCTCTTTTTTTCCACATACCTAAACCAAAGACCAGCGAAAAACTGGTTGCGACTATTATCAATACCAAGAATCCGGCGCCCGCCATATCCCCTGATTGTGAAGCGGAGTAAATAGCCAGGGGAATCGTCTGCGTTTTTCCGGGGATGTTGCCTGAAATCATCAACGTGGCGCCGAATTCGCCAAGAGAGCGCGCGAACACCATGATCGTCCCCGAAACAAATCCCGGCCACGCAATCGGAAATGTAATGGTGCGCAGGACTTTTAACTCGCCCGCCCCCAAAATCCGTGCCGCCTGCTCGAGCTTAGGGTCGACGGACTCGAGGGCTGTTTTGACCGATTGGTACATCAAGGGAAGTGAGACCACTACTGATACGATAACGGCTGATTGCCAGGAGAACACGACCTGGATGCCAAAGCGGTCAAGGATGGTTCCCAGTGGGCCGTACTTTCCGAATGCAAGCAATAAGAGGAAGCCGACTACGGATGGTGGGAGGACAAGGGGCAGCATTACGACCGAATCAACAAGCGCCCGCCCCCGGCGCTGAGAGCGCAGCATCCAGGTTGCCAGGCACGTGCCGAGCACAAGCACTATGGCTACCGCAATTATTGATACTTTAACCGACAACCAGATTGCGGAAACGTCCATTCCGTTCCATCCCTTAATCATCCTTTATTTAACTAAAGGCTTAAAGTTGAATTCCCTGAAGATCTCTGATGCCCTCATGCTCTTGAGGTACTCGATAAATTTAGTCGAAAGCCCACATTGCTTGGTGTCTGTAACGACCGCGATCGGATAGATAATGGGCGAGTGGTAGGCATCGGGGATAACCAGAGCAATCTGAACTTTACCTGAATTACCTGAAGCTTTCACGTCCGATCGATATGCAAAACCTGCACCGGCGTTACCCGTCTCAACGTACTCGATAACCTGCCGGACATCTTTTGCCATGACCAGTTTTGGCTTGGCGTTCTCCCATATGCCCGCCTTTTGTAATGTCTCTTTAGCGTATTTACCTGCGGGGACAATTTCAGGCATGCCTATTGCGATGTTTTTAATATCTTTGGCTTTCGCCAGCTCTTCGATCTTAGCGATGGTTTGTTTGCTTGTTTGAGAAACGATGAGTACCAGTTCGTTGCCAAGCAAGCTTGAGCGTATGCCCGCATCGATGAGTTTCTTTTCTTCGAGGGTATCCATTTGCTTTTTGCCCGCCGAGATAAAGACGTCCACTGGGGCTCCCTGCTCGATTTGGGTTTGTAAATCACCCGACGAGGCGAAGTTAAACACCAGTTTTACATCGTTCTCTCGTTCGAAGTCTGAAGCGAGTTTTTGCAGGGCGTCCTTAAGGCTCACGGCGGCCGACACATTAAGCTCGGCGGGCACTGTTTGTACCGGCTGGCTGCCGATAACTTTCTGTTTTTCCAAAGCCTTACCGGTGCATCCCGAGGCCAGTGCGATGATCGATAGTAAGGCAAAGAATATCCCGAGCCACTTACTATTAGCGGGCTGTTCGTAATCTCGTGTTGTAGATACTAGTTGAATTACCCTTCTCTCGATCATCGCACTGCCTCTTTCTGACAAACCCTTAATGATAGAGCGGCACGCCGGTAAAGACATCGGTGAGGGTCGTGCCGGGGCCATACTCTTCGCCCAGCGAATGGTGGCCGTGGTCGTGCGCGGGCGCATTGTCTCCCAACCCCGGTATCCCGACCGCATCGGCGCGGCATTGCTTGCACACCCTGAATTGCTCGATGTGCTTTCCGGAGTTGTACCGGGCCTCTTCGATCTCAAAGCAGGTCGGCGGCCGAAAATCGCTCATGTCGCCGATGGGTTTAAGCGGCATGATATTCATAAGGCTGGCGCCGCAATCCTTCATCGCCTTGGCAACTTCAGGGATGTGGTCGCCATTTAACTCGGGAACCAAAACGGTGTTGATTTTAACTACAAGACCCTTACGCGATGCAGCCTCGATACCGGCGAGCTGGCGGTCGGTCAATATATCAAATGCGTTCTTGTAGTAGACATGGCCGTCAAGGATGACTTTCTGATAAAACTCTCGCCCTATCTGCGGATTTACCGCATTCATGGTTACCGATATGGTTGAAACACCCACCGCTAGAAGTTCATCCACCCGTTCTTCAAGACGCAACCCATTGGTGCTGATGCATTTTTTCAACCACGGAAACTTCTTGTGAATGAGCGCCAAAGAGTTAAACGTTGCCTGGTTCGCCAGGGCGTCTCCGGGGCCGGCTACACCAATCACATGGATACTTGTATCTTCTCGAATTACTTGCTCAACAGCCTCAAGTGCTTCGGAGGGCTTTAGTATCTTATAGGCCACGCCCGGACGGTTATCTGAACTGCCGATCTCCCGGTAGCAATAGCGGCACTGGATATTACATGCCGGCGCGACCGGTATATGCATTCTCCCCACCTTTTTGTGGGAAGCCTCGTCAAAGCAAGGGTGTCCTTGCGCTTTAACTGGAATCATGTCGAGTACCTCTTTCTTACTTAGGGTCCAGGGTCCAGGGAAGAACCTTTTGACTATCTATCACTCCAAACGCTTTGCCCGCTGTTTGTTCTGTTGTTTCTATGGTAGGTTTTTAGGGCCGGCGTATCGTTAGACGACAGGACAAAGTATCTGTAAGGGGACTTATACGGAGGGATAAAAGGATTAAAAGCGAAGCCGCTAAAACAATTACAGCCATAGGAGTTGAGAATCGCTTACTCCTATGGCTGTTTTAATCCAATTGTATTTAGATCTCTACATGCACCTGGCATCTCTTGGTGCATGTTTTTGCGCACGCCTCGCAGCCGATGCAGTTATCTGCGTTTGCGACAGTCATCACCTTGTTGCCAAGGTCGTCGCCATACTCGTCTTCGCCCTCGAAGGGCTTTTCGATCAGCTCGAGAACATCACGGCCGCAGACCTTGTAGCAACGCCCGCACCCGATACACTTGTCTATATCGATCGATTCTAAAAATCGAGGCGTCCATGCCTGCCCGCCTCTTGTGCAACCGATAATTTGAGGCACTGTTCCTCCTCTCCAACTCCTCGAGCTACTCTTAAGAGATCGATTCTCCATCTTTCTCGCCGGTTCTGATTCTCACGGCGGTGCTTATCGGCGAGACGAATATCTTGCCGTCCCCGTGCTTGCCGGTCTGGTTTACCTTAACGATCGATTTTACGATTGTGCTGACCAGGTCGTCCGGTACAATCATGGTGAGCATCCGCTTCGGCACGTAAAGCGCGATTTTCGGCAACGTGTGCTCCAGGACATATATCGAGGATGTCGGCATAAGCTTTACGCCGGTACAATAGCTGTCGGGCATATCGGAATCCATCTCGGCGCACATATCGCCCTTTTGCCGGCCCCTGCCATCCACGCTCTGGATGGTAAGCGATGGATAACCAAGCTCATCAAGAACCTGTTTTGTCTCGGGCAGTTTATCCCTTCTAATGACCGCAGTGATCTCTTTCATAGTGCAGCCTCCCCGGTCCTAACCGTAAACGCCTGCTCCACATGACTTACAAACACCTTGCCGTCTCCAATGAAACCGGTGCGGGTCTTATCCTGGATAAGAGTAAGCACTCTCTCCGCATCCTCATCGTCGACAACGGTCATGATCAAAGTCTTGGGAAGCTCGCCGTAATGAACAGGGCCAACCTGCAGGCCTTTTTGCTTTCCTCGTCCGAATACCGGCATTTTTGTAAGCGAGGGAAACCCGGCACCCTCCAGGGCGAGGACTACCTCTTGCTCTTTTTCCGGCCGTATAAACGCTCGGATCATCTTCATTTCTCATTCCTCCTAACGTGAAAGGTATAGTGGTATTATATTACTCGGCGCCAACCAACCGTTTAAGCCATGGCGGGGGTGAGTTTTGAATGGTGGTCAAAAGCTTTCCAAGTTCTTGCTCGATCGGGACCTCTTGCTTGACCTTGATCGGCATCAAACCTTTGTTAACCAGACGGGCGGCGGATGGGCTGCCGATGTTCGTGAAATAGATGAGCTTGCAGTCGCAGAGCTGCTCCACCTTGTTTCGCATCACGTTGTCGTGCTCCAGCTCGTTACCCTTGCTCTCTTCGACGGCGTTATCCCTGCCGTCGGCAAATCTTCTTTGCTCGACAAACTCAAATCCTGCGGGAGAGATCTCATAGACGCAGAACAACCCGGCTCTGCCAAAATGCTCATCTACGGTAATCCCGTCTGTCGTCGCGAATGCTATCTTCATGAGGGTCACCTCCTTGGTCTTTCGTGGGCCAGTAGCGTTCCCACTTCATTGATAAGCGTCATGGTTCCCTTGTAACCGATGGTCACCTTTGTAGTATTTCCAAGGACTTTGTAAACCGGGAACCCTAATTGATATAACGGGATGCCAAGCCTGTGCGCCGTATCCTCACCATGAGAACTGGAAATCAGCAAATCACAATCATCGTTTATGGAATGAAGGTCTTGGGGTGCATACTCGATTTCAGCTCCCATTTCGTGAATCCAACGGGCTGTTTGCACGGTGAGGTCCGGCTCTAGCGCAAGGCAAAAATGCGCGCCACCGTAATAAAAATGGGCGTCCCTCATCCCGTCTATGAGGATATTTCTATTGCGCTCGTGTTTTCGCGGGATGGATTGTCCGCTAAGTTGTGAAAGTGCCTGCATAAAGCGGTTCGTATCCTCTAGGCCCGAGATACTCTCAAAAACCTGGTAGTCTATACGAAATCTGTCGCGCAATCCCCGGGCGGGCGCATCCATGCTGGCTCCAACGGCCAGGGTAAACGAGGACACACCCATCGCCCTGATTTCGCTCGTTCTGGTACCGCCCGAGGTAAGGGCCGTGAAATCTTGCCTGCTCCCATCGAGACACGACAAGTCAGGGAGAAATATGGGGTGAAGATCGAATGATTCGATTATCTCCCTGAGTTCCGTAAAATCGGCCGGCGTAAGATGCGGGCCTGCCAGCACATTGACCTGCTTCTTAGCTTGTTGCTCCGAAACAGGGAATACTATATTGCCCGCCAGGATAAGGAGCCCTTCGACGGCCTTTGCGTAACCGTCTTCGAGACCTCCTCGATAATCGACGGTCGGTATATGGATAATGGCCGGCTTCGACCTTGAAGAAGTGATCTTGTTCTTTATTACGCTTGAAACATCGTCTCCCTTGACTTCAGATAAGCCGGAACTTATGATTGCGATCACATCGGGATCGTTCTTATCCGCAAACCCCTTGACCACATTCGCCAGCGTTTCTTCGTCTCCCATGACGACGTCTTCGGTTAAAAGCTTAGTGCTCGCTAAACTGATCGGCTCCCTGAAGTGCTTGGTGAGAAGTACCTTTGCTAAGAAGCTGCAGCCCTGGGCGCCATGGATGACCGGGAGTGCATTATGCACACCCTATAGCGCAATCGCAGCACCGATGGATGGGGAATGCTTCAATGGATTTATTAAGATATTGGTAGTGCGGGGCACGGGCTGCGTAAGTGTTTGTGACCCATGAGGGACTTCTTCAACATTCCGTGCCCCGCAAGAAGTATTCGTCGTGCTTGATTGGATATCAAAGAACTTCATGCTGTTGGCTATTTGCTCTGCGAGCTGTATAAGACCGGAATAACCGGCATAAGCAATGTGCCGCTCCTGGTTGACATCCACAAACGGGATGGCCTCTTTCATAGCGAGATACTGGTTTCGTCCTCCGGCGATGAGCATATCGGCCTCTCCTTCGCGGATGAGCGCGAGGAGATTTTTCGCCGCTACGTCCTCCACTAAGGGCGCACCGGCCCCCAGAAGCCCGCGCATCTTCTGCTCGTCCTCGAAGGTGCTCTTCTTTGTCCCGACCGCAACGATCTCGATCCCGAGGTCGCGCAGCGCCGAGATGAGCGACCAGCTCCTGACACCTCCGGTGTAGAGAACAGCCCGTTTTCCTTTGAGGTGATTGTAGGTCTGAACCCGCCGTGCAAACATCTCTTCTTGCCGCTCGATAACCGCTTCGACGTTATCGAGTATCGGAAGCTGTGGGTTTTGTTCGGCTAATTCGGAGGCGATGGCTCGCAGGGCTTTCGACATCTCGGTCTTTCCAAAGAAGGAGACCTCGACGTACGGGATACCGTAGGTGCGCTCCATCTCTTTTGCTACGTTGATGAGGGCGCGGCTGCAGACGACAACGTTAAGTCTCGCCCTGTGCGCATGGGTTATCTCCTCGTAGGCAGCATCACCCGTAATGCGCGAAAGCACCCTGATACCTGCGGCCTCTAATACCTGCTCTATCAGCCACAGGTCACCGGCAATATTGTACTCACCGATAAGGTTTATATCATAATCAGTGGTAACTTCGGGTTCGCCTGTGCCGATCACGTGGTCGAGCAAAACTTCACCCGCTATCCTGTTACCGAGGTTTTTCGGCCCCACGAACCCCGGCGCATTGACCGGGATAACGCGAACTTGGGAATTCAGGAACGCTTCCGCTTTAGTGCAGATAGCTTCGATGTCTTCGCCGATAAGGCCGCTTACGCATGTGACGTAAACAAAGATCGCCTTCGGCTTCACGGAATGGTATGTTTCTATGATGGCGTTGAACAGCTTTTCGTCCGAGCCGTAGACGATATCCATTTCGTTCATGTCGGTGGTAAAGCCCATCCTGTGGAGGTCGCCCTTTGATGAGAGCGAGCCCCTTCCTTCCCAGGAATTGCCGGCGCACGTGATCGGACCGTGAACGATATGCGCCGTATCCGCAATCGGCTGCAACACGATCATCGCACCATCGAAAGCACACGATTCCCCGCCCCTCGATCTGCAAAGCTTATCCTTCTTTTCTACGTTACAGCCTGTCTCGGTTAGTTTATTTAAACTTGTTTGCATATTGTTCACCTCCTTTTTAAGAAGCCAGGAGTCAGGAGTCAGAATCCAGAATTAAACCTAGAGCCCACTCTCTCGACCCACACCATTCACCGGTTATCTAATAACATCGAAGCTGGATGTGTACAAGCTTTCTCTATCCATCTCATCGAGCACCGTGTTGACGATCATGCTTACGATATTTAACACGCCCTGGTAACCGACGATCGGGTACCTGTGAAGATGGTGACGGTCGAATAATGGGAACCCGATTCTTACGAGCGGGGTGCCGACGTCTCTCCAGAGGTACTTCATATACGAGTTTCCGATCAGCAGATCGACGGGTTCGGTAAACATGAGAGAGCGCAGGTGCCATGAGTCTTTGCCGTTATATATCTGCCCGTGAACACCATACGGACTTTGGCTTAGAAGCTCTTCGGCTTCTGCTTTGAATTTCTTGTCGCCGTTAGTGCATACAATGTGAGTCGGATACCCGCCCATCTCCATGAGGAGGCTGATTAATCCGAGCAAGAGATCCGGATCGCCTGTTAGGGCAAACTTCTTGCCGTGTACATACGGGTGTGAGTCTACCATCGCATCTACCGCCCTGCCCCGCTCGTCTTCGATCTCTTGCGGGACCGGCTTTCCGGTGGTTTTGCTTACCTCTTCAAAGAACTTGTCGGTATTTCTTATGCCGATCGGCGTAACGACCGCCGTCTTCTGCACCCATTCGGTCTTGATAAAATCCATCGTTTTTTGAGTGGAGTACCTCTGCAGCGCGATAGTCCCCGCTGCATTAACCGCATCCGCCGCATCGGCGAGGGGCGTGCCGCCAGGGTACATCTTGTATTCGCCGGTATTTGGTGAATCGTATACGTCGCTTATATCGCCAAGTATCGTGTGTTCGACGCCCATGATATCAAGGAGCCTCTTGATCTCCCTGTAATTGCCCGTATAGGTATCGAAACCGGGGATAATATTGAGCTTTCCGTTCGGCTCACCTTTTTTGCCGGCGGTAACAGTGCCGAGGATTCCCTTCATCATGCCGTCGTAGCCGGTAATATGTGACCCGACGAAGCTTGGGGTATGCGCAAACGGTACCGGCAGGTCCTTCGGGATAATACCCTTGTCACGCGCCGATTTTATATATGCAATTCAAATCGTCGCCGATGACTTCGGCCATGCAGGTCGTGAAAACCGTGAGCATTTTCGGGGTGTAGAGCGTATACGCATTCTCCAGACCCTCGAGCATATTATTGAGGCCACCGAATACGGCCGCATCCTCGGTCATCGATGATGAGACGGCAACGCTTGGCTCTTTAAAATGCCTGGCCAAATGACTCCTGAAATATGCCGTACACCCCTGCGCCCCCTGCACGAAGGGCAAGGTGCGCTCAAATCCGCCGGCGCATAGCAGCGCCCCTAACGGCTGACATGCTTTCACCGGATTGATCTTGATGTTTTTGCGGGCGAAGTTCAGTTCTTTGTACTCTTCGGTCTTCGTCCACTCTTCAATCTCTTTGACCTTCTCATCGGAGGCCATGCCTTCGAATTGTTTTTTGTTCTCAAACTGCTCCACATATTCCAGCTGCTTGAAAAGTTCGTTATGGTCGAATACTTTCATAGTTCTCACCTACCTTTTCTTGCGAATCAAAGCCCACGTCGGGTTGTTTACCGTCATGTCCATATCCCTTGCAAACACCGGGAACCCATCGAAACCGTGATACGGCCCCGAGTAATCCCACGAATGCATCTGCCTGAACGGCACGCCCATTTTGTGGTAGTTGTATTTCTCCTTGATACCGGCGCCGATCATGTCGGGCCTGGGCCTGTAGGTGAACTCCTCCAACTCATATGAGGTGGCGCCGTCCATGATTATCGCGCCTTCCGGCATAACCGGGTATGTCCTGTTGTAATCGTCGTTGTGTCCGAACTCGTATCCGGTTCCAACGATCTCCATGCCGAGGTCTTCATAAGCGCCCACCGTATGTCGCGGCCTTAGCCCGCCTACATAGAGCACTACCGTCTTTCCTTCAAGCTTGGGCTTATACTCCTCGAGCACCGCATCCATCATCGGCTTGTATTTCTCGATAACTTTCTCCGCATTTTCCTGGATTTTCTCATCGAATAATGCGGCGATCTTGCGTATGCTCTCGTAGATTTTGGTCGGCCCAAAGAAGTTAAACTCATGCCACGGTATCCCGTATTCTTCTTCCATGTGCCTGCATATATAGTTCATGGAGCGGTAACAGTGGATGAGCTTCATCTTCGCTTTTGATGCTATCTTCATCTCGTTGACCGATGCGTCACCCGTCCACTGGGCTATAACGCGCAGGCCCATCTCTTCAAGAATCTTTCGGGAGGACCAGCCGTCTCCACCGATGTTGTAATCACCGATAAGGTTCACATCATACGGAGTCGATTCGCTTAGCTCGCCGCCCTTGCCTAATATATAGTCCCTGATCGTGTCGTTTGCGATATGATGACCGAGCGACTGGCTCACGCCCCTGAATCCCTCGCATCGTACCGGAACAACCGGGATTTCGAGATCCTCTGCCACCTTTCTCGATACGGCCTCTATATCGTCCCCGATAAGACCGACCGGGCACTCAGATAAGACACCGATTCCGTTTGCGAGCGGGAAGAGCCCTTTGAGTTCGTGCATTGCGGCGTCCAGAGCCCTGCTCGCCTGTCAGGTTCCCGCTGTTGAGTAGCGAAAACAGATTACCCATGAGGCGCATCTCGGCATCGATGGATGCTCTGACTTTCGACATCTCGATATTCGCCGCCTCGACCGCCTTCTCGACCGCCAATAGCTGTGACTCGTCAAACCCGCCGGCGTCACCGGCCTCATCCGCATAGACTGCCAGATAACCGCACAGGTCGCGTCCATCATCAAGCTCGAACATAAGTCTGCTTTTGGTTACGTCCTCGTTCGCTCCATCGCTTCTGGCAACAACCCCACCTACCAGGTCCTCAATAACAACCCCGCACCCGATCAGGCCGGATAGCATTTTCGCAATGGCCGAGAGGTCCCCATCACCGGTTGCGATTTTGCCGAACTGCTGCCTGACCTCTTCCAGCCATGTAAGCTTTGCCAGTTCCCGCTGCCCGAGCAAACGTGAGATATCCATGATAACGTTTGTCCAGCGAACCTCGGGCGGTAAAGAAATTATGGGAAAGCGCTTCTCTTTGGCGAGCGAAACAATATCGTCGGGTAGGCGTTCGACAAACCGCCCCAGCTTAACGACAAGCGCGCCGGCCGGGCTGTTGATGATATTTCGCACGGTCTCGAACTTCTCATCCCCCGCCTCCCGCGCAGAAAATAGCGTCGACAGCACCATCTCCCCGCCGGTCAGCCACTGCGCGATATCCGGAACCTCGCCGACCGTAACCGAGCCGATAACCGGTGTAGTAAGATCGACATCCGTTAAAAGCCGCGCATCTTTAAAGCTTTTGGTTCTGATGATCTCGTTAATGGATAGCATAGCCGGCCCCTCAACGTAACAACATGCCGTAATTTGTACTCGTGTATAAAGTGTACGATAGGGGTGTTTCCGAAATGTTTCCCGGATGTGAAGGGGGTGTTAAATATAACCATCGCGAGCGATTTATTTATACAGGGTATCTGCCGTTTCAAGGATTTTGCGGCGGGTTCTCTCTACTTCACCCATGAGAGTGCCGACCGAATCGAATTCAAAGAAACCCGCGATTACTTCCGCGAGTATGGAGTCGGGCTTCAAAACGCTCTCCTGATTAAGCCTGAGCAAGGTCTCTACGGCCCGCAAAAACCTGTAGGCGCTCAATAACCGCTGCTCGGTCTCGCGGTCGATTATACTGTGGGCGGTAAGGCGCCTGATGGCAATCGTAGTGTTATGCGTAATAAGGCTGGGAAGCGCAGCTGCGTTTTTCATCTGCAAATATTGGATAAGAAACTGCAGTTCCTCGATACCGCCGGGACCAAGTTTGATATCGTAACCCATGCGTTCTTTTGAGACTTCTTTTATAATCCGCTTCCTCATCGCCTTGATCTCGACGCCCGAGATCTCCGTACCGCGCTTAGCGATAATCTCTTTCTTCAGCTGGTGAAACGCATGCAGAAATTCCTTATCGCCTGCGATAGGACGCGCCTTAAGCAAAGCCTGGATCTCCCAGGGATGAGCGTTTTTAAGATAATAATTGCGATAACCCGCAATATCGTTGACCAGAATGCCCTTCGAGCCGTCAGGGCGAAGGCGCATATCGACCTGGTAGGCGATGCCCCGTTCGGTATAATCGGAAAGGAATTTAATAAGCTCAGACGCCAGGCGATGCGCGTTCGGGTTATCGGATATAAAGACAAGGTCGAGGTCGGAGCCAACGTTAAGCTCGCGCGAGCCGAACCGTCCAAAGCTCACAACCGCAAATCTTTCATCGATGCCATTAGCGCTGTTGGCGCTAAGATGCCGCAGCGTAGCCCGCACGACTATCTCGGCCAGCATGCTGAGTGTATTGGTAAGCTCATCCACACCGTAAAAACCTTTAAGAAAAAGCAGGCCGGCGCGCATTTCCTCGCTCACCCTGAATTCCCTTATCGCATTGATCGGGTCGTGGTTATGCCCGAATATATCCGAGAGCCGCTCTTTGACGGTCGAGTAATCGATCCTGATATCCGGGTACTCAAAAAGCCCCTCGAGATTCTCCAGGCTCAGCATCGAACGCGTGAGATAGGTACTGTTCGCAAACGTGCTCGTGATAAGCTCAACCGTATCTTCCCTGCCCGAAAGCAGTTCGAGATAGGATTCGTGCCCGCCGATCTTCTCGATGAATGTGACGAACATACTAAGCAGCCTATCTCTGCTCTTAGTTTTAAGAATCCCCTCAAGGAACAACGGGATGGTTTTTCTGAGCAGCGTCCTCTCGCGGATGGTCTTGCCGAGGGATATTTGCTCGTTGACGGCCTTCAGGTTTTTGAGCGCCGCGCCGGGGTCTTCAAAACCCTTAAACGTCAAAAAGTCGCGGATCTCATCATCCGTAAGCTCGTCTTCAAGGAAGACCATGATTTCGGGTTCGGTATCCTCCCCGCCAAGCAGCGAGTTATACATATCGCGCACCATATGCCGCCTGAGCCTGAGTTCGGACGAGAATTCTTTTTCACCGAACGGCTGCATCTTACGCGAAAAGATTACGAGTTCATCCGGGTCCGCAGGTAGTGAGTGGGTCTGTAGGTCGTCCTTCATCTGCAGCACATGCTCGACCCTGCGCAAAAACCGGTAACTCTCGGAAAGCGTCGTGATATCATCCTGCGAGAGAAACCCTTCTTTCAAAAGCTCATCGAGGACAAGCGCGAGTCGCGATGTCCGCAAAGCGCTTTTTTCACCCCCGTAGAGCAGCTGGAATGTTTGGATGAAAAACTCGATCTCCCGGATACCGCCGTAACCCCGCTTTATGTCGTTCGCATCGAAGATAGAATCTATCTTTCGCTTAAGCTCTCGAATCTCTTCGATATCATAATAATCGGTGGATTTTTTCCACACGAAGGGGTCGATAGCATCAAGGAACTTTTGCCCAAGCGGTATATCCCCGGCGACCGGCCTCGCACGGATGAGCGCCATCCTTTCCCAGGTCTTGCCCCACGCTTCGTAATACGAACTATAGGAGTCGAGCGAGAGCGAAAGCTCACCTTTACGGCCGTCGGGCCTCAGCCTCAGGTCGACCCGGTAGGCGATACCGTCCTCGGTCGTGGTCTGGATCAGGCTGGATAATGTCTCCGTGAGCCTGCAATAATACTCATGCGGGCTGACTTTATTGATATGGGTTCCGGGGGTTTTTTCAATACCATCAGATTCCCCATCCTCGCTTCCGTAGACCGTCATGATATCTATGTCCGAGCTGTAGTTAAGCTCGCCGGCGCCCAGCTTACCAAGCGCGATAACGCAGAATGGGTTGTCCTTAAGGATACCGAACCTGGCCTGCGTAAGCTGCTGCGATATATCCAGGGCCAGCCCAATAACGGCTTCCGCAAGCGCGCTCAGCTCGCCCATGCATTCATCGAGGGCGGTCACACCGGCGATATCGCGAAGCGTGATTCTTAACATGTAGCGCTTCTTAATATCCCTTAAAAGTCTCATGCCCGCAGCCTTATCCTGCGGATGTACGCCCGCAGCTTCGGCGATAACCGTCTCCCTCGTAACCGGCTCACGAAGGGTATCCAACGCGCTCTCAAGAATTGCGGGATGGTTGACGCAGTAATCCGCAAGAAATTGGCTATATGAAAACAACCGTGCCACGATCTCAATATCAGCCCCATGTGTCGTAAAAGTACCGGGTGCGTTAAGCAAGAGTCGTTCAAGGTTCTTTGACGACCTCTCGGGATCGGGGGTTTTAGACGACATTTCTTTTATGACGGTCTCCATAGCCACTTCCATCTCCGTTTATATGTCTGAATACATCGACATTTTACCATGTTAGACTTAAAATCAACTTTATGAAAATGATTGTGGCCGTAATCAAGCACTTTAAGCTCGATGACGTAAAAGAAGCGATATTAAAAACCGGCATCCGCGGGATGACCATCAAAGAAACGATGGGTTTTGGCAGGCAGAAAGGCCACATCGAAACCTATCGCGGCTCGAGTTACGAGGTGCGCTTCCTCCCCAAGGTACGCATCGAGGTCGTAGTGCCCGACGATATGGCGGATGAAGTGGTCGATGTCATCCAGCGAACCGCCCACACCGGCGAAATCGGTGACGGCAAGATATTCGTCTATCCGGTCGATGAGGTCATTCGGATACGGACCGGTGAACGCGGCGAGGATGCCCTATAGCCTCATTAGCCCTGTTAGCCCGCACTATGGCCCGTTTCAAGTATGCAATAAACTCTCGTGCTGCAGGCATGAGTTTCTTATCTTTATGGTAGGTTAAATTTATTTGCCGCAGCAATGGTTCATCGCCAAAACTTAGCGCCTTTAACGTTCCTGAAGTAAGTTCCAGATTTATCGCAGACCTTGAGACTACCGATACCCCTAAATTTGCTGAAACTGTTTTCTTAATTGCCTCCACACTACTTAATTGCATGGAAGCTTTTACAGTAAGCCCTAGCGAACGTGCTTTTTCCTCTACTACCTCTCTCGTGTTTGATCCCGGCTCCCTCAAGATAAGGCGTTGTTGCAATAATTCATCCATAGAAATAGATTGCTTCTCCGCCAGGCGGTGATCAGGGGCTGCAATAACCACCAGCTCATCTTGGAGTAAAAGCTCGACATAAAGTCGATCGTTTGCTAATTCTTGGCCCACTATTCCTACATCCAACTGATTATTCAGAACTTGCTCTTGGACTAAGTGAGTGTTGGATATATCTAGAACGATATCCAGGCTTGGATGTTCTTTCTGAAAAGCGCTAATAATAAGCGGTAAGAGATAGATGCCCGGCGTAGTGCTGGCCCCTATGACCAGGCGACCCGATTGAAGCCCGCCAAGCTCCCGAAGCGTCGATTCTGCTTCACCGGCTAGAGAAAATATCTTGTTTGCATACGAATAAAGCTCTGTGCCCGCGCCGGTCAAAAAAACTTTTTTCCCTAATTGCTCGAACAAGTCGATTCCCAGCTCGTCTTCCAGCTTTTTTACCTGGATAGAAACCGTAGATTGGCTCACATAAAGTTCTTGTGCGGCTTGAGAATAGCTTGAGTTTTTGGCCACGGCCCAAAAGGCTCTTAGGTGGTTAAAATTAATCATCCGACCCCCGGCTAATGATAAAAAACAGATACGTCTATTCTTAGAATAATTATTGATTTTATCAATTGCAAGCATGTTATATATCTATTTTATTAATTATATCGGCGAGCGTATTCTTGATTATAAGGACCGTTATAGAAGCGTTTTTTGGATAATACCGACGGCATACCAACAGGCTTTACCGGGCGCAAAAGGATACCGCACATGATTTCGATGCTGTTACTGACATTATTCACATTAGGTATAGTCGGGGGGTTTTTCTCAGGCTTGCTCGGAATCGGCGGCGGCATCATAATGGTGCCCCTGCTTCTCTATGTCCCCTCTCTTCTTGGCCTTGGCGGCATGGATATGAAAGTAGTCGCCGGTATCACAATGATGCAAAGTCTTGGCGGCTCCCTCTCGGCACTGGTCGTTCATCGCAAAAACCGGTTTATCCACACGCACCTCGTTCTTTTAATGGGCAGCTCCAGCGTTATAGGGGCGCTAATAGGCTCGATCTGGTCTAAGTTTTTATCAGCCGACGTAATGCTGGCCCTCTTTGCAGTGCTGGCCCTGCTTGCAAGTGCGCTACTGTTCTTGCCTGCTCGAAAACACGACAGCGAGGAAACGCTCCCGGACATCCGCTTTAATAAAACGACTGCAGTTGCGCTTGGCGCAATAGTGGGAGTGATCGGCGGCATTATAGGCCAGGGAGGTGCGTTTCTTATTATCCCGCTGATGCTTTACGTTCTTCGGATTCCTACGCGCATAGCGCTGGGCAGCTCGGTCGCTATATCGTTTCTCTCGGCCCTGGCCGGATTTATCGGCAAGTGGGGCACCGAACAAGTACCTTTTCTCTTAGCCCTGGTTCTGACTCTAGGCGCTGTCGTAGGAGCCCAGGTGGGTGGACGCATCAGCAAACACCTGCAAACCGTCACATTGAGAACGGTGCTTGCAGTGCTCATTGGGGGAACTGCTTTACGTATCGGTTTCTCTTTATTCTTACACTCAGGGATTAGCAGAACCGCTCTCGATATCGGCAGTATTTTCGCCGTTGCGTGCCTCGTCTATTTCACCGGCAGAATGCGCTTTCAGCAGGCCGCTGTTGAATCACCGCAAGTCGATGATGTGCGCCCAGTAAGGCTCGGCAAACTATCCAAATTGCTCAACTATCTCAAGAAAGTCGGATGATTGTCACGCTATTCTATTGATATTTATATAATCACATAATAATATTATTATATATTGCAAAACATTTTATGACCTACAGGAGAGAACTATGAAAGCTCCAAGGAACAAGATAGAGCTGTTAAAGGTAGTCGCACATCCCCTACGAGTAGAAATACTCGAACAACTTGAAGAAGGCGTTAAGTGCGTCAGTGATTTTGAAGAGTCGATCGAGACCAGCCAGCCCAATATATCACAGCATTTAGCTCTTTTACGAAGGTACGGACTTATTGATTACTATGTTGATGGAAGGCTCCGGCGTGCTGTCCCGTTACCAAAAAAGGAACCTACCCGGGAACAAGGAGGCGTTAATGAAGTTTGGCATTATTATCAATTCAAATGATCCTGAGACAGTATGGAATGCCTTTAGGTTCGCACTTCAGCCGCTCACTAAGGGCGATGAGGTAAGGATATTTCTTACCGGCAAAGGCGTTGAGGCCGATATCGAGGATTTAGATACCGAACAGTTTCCGGTCTCGCAGATGAAAAAGGATGTTCAGGAAATGGGTGGCGAGATTCTTTGCTGCGTAGCTGCGCGGAAAAGTTACGGGGGGAAACTCCTCAATCGTGCCCCGTAGGTGGGCGGGAGGAACCATGGTAACCACAGGATTGCTTATAACACTATTTTTAATCGGTCTTATCGGGGCGTTTTTCTCAGGTCTCTTAGGTCTGGGCGGGGCCATCATTCTCGTGCCGCTGCTCCTCTACATGCCGCCTTTGATCGGGGTTGGCACTTTGACCATGAAACAAGTATCAGGGATAACGATTATCGTCGTCTTTGCTTCGGCCCTTATCGGCGTGCTTACGCACAATAAGAATCATCTCGTGTCGAAAAACCTGGTTCTTATAATGGGTGTTACCGCCGCCCTCGCATCCCTTTTAGGCTCGATATATTCCAAAAACACCTCGAGCGAAGTCCTTCTCGTCATCTTCGCGTTCATGGCCGCTTTCGCCGCCATCATCATGTGGTTGCCAAAGAAAGAGGTCGGTGACGGTATTACGCCGGAAGATATAAAATACAACAAAATCGGGGCGTTTCTTATCTCGATTACCTTAGGTTTTATCGGCGGAATGGTCGGCGCACCGGGAGCATACATCTTTACCCCGCTCATGATTTACTTCCTGGGCATACCGACCAAAATCGCGATCGGGAGCACCCTGGGAATCGCTTTCGCGGCATCCATCTTCGGGGCATTCGGCAAGGTCGCAACCGGTCAGGTACCGTACCTGCTTACTGCGGTCGTAGTTGTTGGGGCGATACCGGGTGCGAGAATCGGGGCTAAATACACAAAAAAAGTCCAGGCGGCCGCACTCAAAAAAGGCTTAGGGATAGTTATCGCATTCGCCGCAATCCGCATGTGGCTGGACGTACTGCACAAGCTTCATTACCTTAAGTAACGAGCCGGCACAACGTAAGACAATGAAGGACTGCTTGCTTGCCCACCTACCCAGCCATTGACAATTGGAATGCCATAGTTAAATGGATACAATAGTATTAGATTCTCTCCAAAACATGCTGCCACTTTAACGTTTAAAAGATCGCGGTGTTTTTGATCATGCTGGAACAGGTAACGGCAGTAAAGCCGGTAAAAGGAAAAACTTACTCGCTGTTTGGAACTACCACCAACACCATCCATTACTATAACCAGATCGAGAAGCTGCTGGATGCATGCTTGCAGCGATGCCCTGATATGTATGAGCTGCTTGCCCACGTTCAACAAATCAGCGGCAAAAAGCGTTTCCTAAAGCAACAATTAAAGATGAGTGCAGACCGCTCGCTTAGCTCGTTTATCGTAACCGCTTCAAGAAATACGCTGCTGACGTATACGGAAGCGGTCAAAACACACTTAAAGAACCCATCCCTTCGGATGCTGGGAGACGGCACATTACTCACCACAGAGGAACAGTATCATCTCTACATGCTCGAGATAGCGCTCGTCAACAGGATTTTCAAAGAGCGGTTCAACCGGTGTGATGTCAAAGTAGCTTTCTTGCCCCATTGTTTGCACGACCTCGATAAGAAGTGCCGGGCCGCATCGGACGGTATCGACTATGTCTGCAAGGGGTGCTCAAAGAAATGCTTCATCAACCGCGTTAGCACGTTGCTAAGAGCGCACGATATAAGGCCATACATATGGATGGACGCCAACCTAAAAAGCCTGTTTAAAGACCTGCAAGCCCAAGGAACCACTGTGGGGGTGCTGGGGATTGCCTGCATACCCGAGCTGGTGGATGGGATACGATTATGTACGCGCTTGAATATCCCGGTCGTCGGGGTTCCCTTAAATGCAAATAGATGCGCGCGGTGGATGGGGAAATTTCATGAAACTTCGGTCGATATCGAGGCGCTTGAGCGCTTAGTAGACGGGCATTAACTGTCTTTGACGGGCTTGGAGGAACTCCGCAACTCGCGCAAGAACTTCAAGTTGTCTTTAATGCTATCGCCGCGCCCGGGCAATTCGAGCACCTTTGGGATGGTCGCAAAGCGAGGGTCGCGAAGCACCGAGTGAAACGCCTGCAGACCGATCTGGCCCTCGCCGACATAGGTATGATGGTCGTGTTTCGAGCCGAGCTGAGTTTGCGAGTCGTTGATATGTATGGTCCCGATCGTATCCACGCCGACTATCGAATCGAACTGCGCAAAAACGCTCTCATACCCTTCGTAGCCGGATATATCGTAACCCGCCGCAAATACGTGCGCCATATCGAAACACACCCCGGCAAACCGCCGTTTCTCTATGCCATCCAGCATACGTGCAAGCTCTTCAAACGACGACCCAAGCATGGTTCCCTGGCCGGCCATAGTCTCAATAAGAATCAGGGGCGATGTGTCGTGCGCATCCTCCAGCGAGATGTTTATCGCCTCGATCGCCCGCCGAATGCCGTCTTCCCTGTTCGACTCACGCGGACTCCCCGGATGCAGCACCAAAAACCTCACCGATAGCTCAACTGCCGTCTTTACCTCAACCAGCAAACGGTCAACCGATTTCCTCCACAGACCGGTATCGGGCGACGCGATATTCACCAAGAACGGCACGTGAGAGATGACTTCCTGGACGTCACTTGCCCGCCATGAACGCAAAAACGCCTGCTGCTGCTCAAAAGTGAGCGGTGGATTGTCCCACCTGCGCGACATCGTGAGGTAGATTTGGAGGCACTCGCAATTCCAAGCCGTGGCAGAATCAAAGGCTTTATGAAGACCGCCGATCGTGGGGACTGTCGCGCCTAACATATCGTAAACCTTCCTTCGGGGCTATTACTATCTTTGATTATAGTATCATGCCCATTAAAAAAGCCCGCCGAAGCGGGCTTTCCAACGCTTATATAATTGCTATCTGCGAGATGACTTCCCGGACATATAGACTGAAACGATAGCTGAGCGAGAGCTTTCACGACCCGAAGTATCAACCGAGGTTATCGCGTAATAATAGGTGCCGGTAGCCTTAATGTAGTTGTCCGAAAAATGTGCTACCTTCACCATACCGCCATTATATCTTCTTAAATTACGAGGGGCGCCGAATGCACGGTAGATGTTGTATCCGGCAATAGTGCGGCCCTTAACAGGGTCCCATGAAACTGTCGCCGTGCGTCCCTTTTTGCGTGCTTTGACATTCGACGGGGACTGTGGCGGTTGCGGGGCATCCTGAACGATGCCGTGGCCGATATCGAACCCATCAAGGGTAACATCGCCATCTATAACATCGATTTTGATCGTGTGCCTACCCGTTGTCGCCCACTCTTTAGTAAAGACGGATTCTTGCAGCGCCAAATGAGGTCTTTGCAGATCGACCGTAGTATCATGTACGCCATCGATAGAGATACCGGCCGAACCGCCGTTTGTTCCTGTTGTAGTAAACCAGCTGATCGAGTTACCGGTAAAACTTAACGTAAGCGAAGCCGGGGGCTTCTCAGCAAGCAAGCGTGCAGCCGCACTTGCGGCGGAATGTTCCCATGCTCCTGAGGTCGAGATGGCTTTTGAGCTCGCATCGACTGTAATGAAATTCTTGGCGACCGCCTTACCGGCGTCAATCAAACCATACCCGAAGTAATCGTCTCTGCCTTCCTCTCCGAGGTCCCTGGTAGAACGGAGAATCAGCCGGCGTAGCTGGCTGAAAGTATAGTTCGGATGTGTTGAAGCCAACATAGCTACGACGCCGCTAACGATCGGGGCCGCCGCAGAAGTGCCGCTGGCGATAGCATAGCAGGATCCCTCATTGCCGTCATAACAAGTGCTGACTATGTCTACGCCCGGGGCTGCAATATCGATGCTTGGCCCGTAATTTGAAAACACCGCAAGCTCGTCATTATCATCCAAAGCACTCACAGCGAACACCGTTCCTTCGGATGCCGGATAATACGGCTCGTCTGTCGAGTCATTACCGGCTGACGAAACCATAATGCAGCCTTGTTGGTGCGCATATGTGAGCGCGCGTTTGAGCGTCCAGGACTGACCGGGGCCGCCGAAGCTCATATTAATAACTTTGGCTCCATGGTCCACCGCATAGGTTAACGCCTGAGCGACGTCATAGTCATTGCAGGAGCCTTCATCGTTGATGGCTTTAACCGCTAATATCTTAGCCATAGGGGCTATCCCCGCAATCCCGATATCGTTATTTGCATTTGCGGCTATTAAGCCTGCAACGAAGGTGCCGTGGCCGAGATCATCCATGGGGTCGTTATCACGATTCACGAAATCATAGCCCTTGATGATCTTGCCGGTTAAATCGGGATGATCGTAGTCGACACCACTGTCGATGACGGCAACCGTGATTTCGGTTGAAGCGGATGGCAGGCTATTCCAAAATGCCGGCACCCCCACCTCGGGGATCGCCCACTGGTAACTATAATACTCGTCATTCGGGACATCAAGAACATGCCGCACGTAGTTCGGTTCCGCGTACTCGATGCATGGGAGCTTCCGGTATTCCTGGAGCGCCCGGTCGACACTCATTGCCTGCGGCAGCTTGATGAGCTGCGCGCCATCGCTGTTCGCAGCAGCGATTGATTGAGCTTGCATCTTTTTGTTGGCCTTTTCTAAAAACTTTGAGCTATATGATGCTTTCAGCTTGACGATCATCTCGCCCGGCGCAATGTCTGCTGAGGCCCACTTCTCAATCGATAATAATTTCAGGGGGACCTTTTGTTTGTTTGGCGTTGCTGTTACAGGTGCGGTTGCTGGGATGATTAAAACTATGAGGAGAGCTATAGAAACGGAACGAAGTTTCGAATGCATAATGATTCCTCACTGTAGAAATGTGAATATTCTTGAAATAATATCGGCAAAAAGCAAGTTAAATTGAGAGATTTTACCAGGTTAACCGAGCCATGTGTTCTCAAGTTTTGCACAGACCAGCCGATATATTGCTTGATACTAAACCCATTACAGGAGGAA
>NZ_JBTSLF010000007.1:0-7769 GCF_054640775.1 Candidatus Aquicultor sp.
TCCCCCTTCCTGAGGGGGTAGGACGCGAGTTGGTGGTCGTGGATGACGGCTCGACCGACGGCACTGCCGACTTTGTAGAATCACTGCCAGATATCGACTCTATTGTGATTTACCGGATGCCTCAGAACAGCGGCAAAGGCGCTGCGTTACGTGCAGGATTTGCGATAGCACGGGGGGACGTTATCATCGTATGTGATGCCGACCTTGAATATAAACCTTCCGATATACCCAAAGTTCTCGAGCCCCTGTTAAACGGGCAGGCGGATATTGTGTATGGAAGCAGGTTCATGGGTGATATCAAAGGCATGAAGTTTACTAACAGGATTGCAAACCGCTTGCTGACGACGACCGTAAATATGCTGTTCGGTGCAAAAATAACAGATGAAGCTACGGCATATAAAGCTTTTGACAGGAGCGTGCTGAGTTCGATAGAGCTGAAGTGCACCGGTTTTGAGTTTTGCCCTGAAGTTACCGCCAAGACGCTGAAACGCGGTCACAAGATTATCGAGGTTCCCATTACATATGAAGCCCGTAGCATCGAAGAGGGAAAGAAAATAAAATGGCAGGACGGCTTCATTGCAATCTGGACGCTGGTCAAATACCGGTTCAAGAATTAAGAGAGATACAATCATTGCGTAGATTAGATGCGGCAATCATCATACTTTTCATTGCGATCGTTCTTGGCGTTGTCATGCGCGTGGCGGCCTGGCATGATATCGCCAACGTAGACGTTTTGACGATGTCTGCGGACTCGGTATCCTATAACGGCATAGCCAAGAATTTGCTCGCGGGAAAGGGATACAGCAGCCCCACCCATATGATCGCCATACAAGGCCAGCCTACCGCGTTTTATGCCCCGACATACCCTTTTTATCTGGTCGCCCTCTACTATATTTTTGGGTTTTCCACAAAAGTGGGGGTCATGTCGCAAATGATCATGGCTGTTGCGACCATCCCGCTGATATATTTGCTTGGCATGCGGCTTTACGGCCGGGTTGAAGGGGCAATCGCTTCACTTATCTATGCGGTTTCGCCACAAATCATCCATTACAACATAATTCTAACTTCGGAGACACTATTTTTCGTTCTCGAGATATGCTTATCGATCCTCATCGTTGGGATATTTAAAAAAGACCGTCCCTCGCTGTGGATGCTGGCGGTGACCGGGCTCGTTTTTGGCGTAACGTACCTTTGCAGGCAGACCGTAATTTTCCTTCCGGCTCTCATTGTGCTGGGGCTGTGGCTGCGGTTTAAAGACAACGGGTATTCGTGGCTGCTTAAGTCGACCGGTGTGTTTCTGGTTGCGGCGGTACTCTTGATCGTTCCCTGGACCGTCCGCAACTACATGGTATTTGGAGAGCCGGTGTTTAGCACGACGACAGGTCCGGCGACACTCTGGTGGGGGACGTATGAGGATAAAGGGACGCCGCTAGTTGTACTGATAGAGCGGTACCGTGAGGGCCATGCCGGTAAGAACGAGGTTCAGATGAGTCAGATGATGACCAAAGAGGCCATACAAAGGTTAAAACATATGAGCGGCGCTGATATCCGCGGGCTGCTACACCAGCGAGTGCGGCGCCTGTTCGGGTTTCCGAAGGTCTTTGACCTAAAAAAGCAGCAAATGGTCACCGGCTTATCGTATCTGGTGCTCACGGTACTGGGTATAGCGGGCTTGTTGGTAGCGTCAAGGGGAAAATACGAGCGACAGTTGCTGATGTTTACCGTTGTCTTGACCATTCTGCTTCACATGTTCACCTTGTCGGTGTTCAGGTATTTGATGCCCCTGGTACCGTTTTTTGGCCTTGGCGTCGCTAACCTGCTTTCATATGCTGCTACCCGCATAAAAGCTGTGCTTCAGGCCGGTAGCGTTCGTTTGACTGCATCTTAAACCACGTATATCATGAGATTCATGTATTCTGTGTCTGAGTAATAGCTTATTTTGTTGTGCAATCCGGAGGACATATATGCAGCGCAAATTCGCAGTCGCAGTTCTAGTTGTAGTTCTATTAGTGGTCGTTCTTTCATCATTGCTGGCGCCGCAGGTTATGGCGGCTAAAAAAGGCACTAAGGTTGTCTTTGTCCTTATGGATAACACCACCTGGGCGGATATCATCGCCGCCGACGACCCCTTATTAAACGACCTCTTTAAAACAAGTTCGATCGGGCTTCTCAATAACCGCGCGTTCAAAGCGCCCTCACGCTCACGAAACGCACTTACCGTTGGGGCGGGGGTGAGGTCGGATGCGGCCCCGGCGAGTTTTGAGGAATACAACGCTACAGAGACATATAACGGTGAGCCTGCGAGCGAGGCGTATAAGCTACGCACCGGCAAGACCGTTAAAGAAGACCAGGTGCTTGAGCTTGGTATTGCCTCGATAATAAAGGACAACGTGAACGGTATGCAGGATTTTACCCCCGGCGAGTTGGGAAGCATTATCGAGGCTGCCGATGGTAGGACCGCAGTACTGGGCAATTCGGATACATCGCTTACCGATAACCCGGATGGAAACAATCGTGAGGCGGTTGATATTGCTATGAATAGCAACGGTGTGGTCGAGTTTGGTGATGTAGGCAAGGACATGCTGTTGCACGACCCGAAATCCCCGTTCAGCGTCAGGACCAATTACACGAAGATGAAGGATGCTTTTGCGGAGTACCTTCCCAAGGCGGATTTTATCGTACTCGACCTCGGGGATACGGTAAGAGCTGATTATTATAGCCGGTATGTCCTAAAACGCCGGGCGTTGCAGATGAAGACGCGGGCTATCCATAACAATGCCAGGTTTTTAAAGCAGGCAATGGAAATAGCGGGGCCGGATACGGTTTTTATCGTGGCGGCGCTGTCAGCTCCCGGATCGACTAAGGCTCCGCTTAGATCCGGTATGGAGCAGTTGACGCCGATACTAGTGCACGGGTCCGGCTTTAAGCCGGGACCCTTGGTCGCGGATACTACGAACAGGGAAGGCCTTGTTACGATTATAGATATCACGCCGACTATTCTAAACATCCTGGGAATGAAGAAGGGCGAGGATATGCCGGGGAGCGTTATGCGCACGGGATCGACACAGACCTCCCCGCAAGAGCTTGACCGGTTTAATCAGAGCGCGATTGGCGTCAAGGATACGCGTAGAACGGCGATTCTTGCGTATATCTACATCCAGATCATCCTGTACGTTCTGGCGGCGCTCGTTATTGCCTATAGAAAGATGCTCACCAGAAAAATGGCGACGATCCTGGCGACGCTGATCTTTACGACCATGAGCTTCCCCCTCTTTTCCTTCTACGCGACGAAGCTTGAACGCGTAGCCGCTCAAGGAACGCTTGTTACTTTGCTGACTGTCGTCGTTTCCCTCTTATTCGCGCTGCTATTGGTCGCGATTCGTAAAAAAGCGCTTCATCCGATCTTAGGTATCGCCCTTCTTAATGTCGTCGTTCTGTCCGTAGAGGTGTTGATGGGCGGTCCGTCCTTTATCAACAGCATCTTCGGCTACGATCCGATACGGGGCGCTCGTTTCTTCGGTATAGGGAACGAAGCTATGTCGATATTACTGGCGAACGGATTACTGTTATTCGGTCTAATGCTCGAAAAGGTATGGAACAAGTGGACGGTGCTTGCCGGGGCCGCTTTATCGGTGTTTTTGATCGTGCTGATCGGGTTTCCGGGGCTTGGAACGAATACCGACGGACCGATTACTGTGACCGCGACGTTTACCACAATGGTCCTTCTATCCGCTAGGTCAAAGGCCAAATTCCGGAATTTTGCGATTGCGCTGGTGATGGCGGTCGTTGTTCTTGCACTCTTTGCCGGCTACGATGCGATGCATGGCGCGACGACGCACATGGGAAAATCCGTTAACCTTATTATCTCAGGAGGTTTTCCCGAGGCCGTCATGATCATCAAGCGCAAGTTGGCCACGAACTTGATGATATTCAAATTTAGCACATGGTCGTATTTTCTCTTTATAATGCTGGGGCTCGCCATGTTTCTGTGGGTGAAGCCGACTGGCGTTCTGAGCCGTTTGCTTGCGAGATACCGGGGATTATCGACGGCGATCTCGGCGTCGATCGTCGGCGGCATCATCGGGTTTCTCTTTAACGACTCGGGCATCTTAATACCGGCGATAATCATGTCGTATATGATTCCGACGGTTATTTACCTGATGATCTGGGAGCAATATCGCTCTGCGGAGCTTGAAGAGACAAGGGACACGAGCCCGGAGTCACGTGTGTTTGGGAAGAATGGTTAACAGGTCGATAGGTAGGTAATTTCTTGTGGTAAATGCGGTGTTTCTTTATTTATGGATAGTTGCGCATGCGGTCACGGCGGCGATTGTGAGCCTGCTGGCATTGCCTATGGTCGTCGGGATGCTCAGGGAATCCGGGGCAGTCAAGGTAAACTACCGTCAAAAGGAAGTCGTCAATATGGCGGGCATCATTATTATCCTGGTATGGATACTGCTGATGGCGGTAGCGGCGGTTGTTCCGATAGCTGCCGACATGTTGAACATCCTTATACCTCAGGGATTTGTTATAAGCTCTGATGTGGCGATGCCGCTAACGGTACTTATTATTGGGGCGGGTTTCTTCGGCCTGGTCGATGACCTGCTTGGGACTAGAGAGCATAGCGGCTTCAAGGGTCATATCGGGGCGCTTTTTACGGGGAAGTTGACGACGGGGGCGCTCAAGGCTATCGGGATACCGGTGGTCGCCGTATTCGCCTCCTCGCTTCTATCATCGGGGATACTGGAGATTCTTGGTAACGCCCTCCTTATAGCGCTCTGTGTTAACGCTCTCAACCTGCTTGATTTACGCCCCGGGCGGGCGCTTAAGGTATATATCCCGCTGCAATTATTCTTTATCTATGCTGCCGGGAGCGTTCTCGGATCATCGTCTGCCGCGCTGGCCGGCATCGCGCTGGTGCTGATCGCCTCCGATTTAAAGGAAGAAATCATGCTTGGCGATACGGGGTCGAATATTCTTGGCGGTGTTCTTGGATTCTGTTTAGTCGCCACCTATGGGTGGAATGTAAAACTACCGGTTATTATTTTACTTGTATTATTGCAAGTCCTTACGGAGAAATATTCGATCACCGCAGTTATCGAGCGCGTCCCTCTTCTGAGGGCCTTTGATAACCTTGGGCGAAAAGCTGAGTAGTGATTCGATTTAATTGCGAATCCGTGATAAAATGCGAAGGTTGGTATAATGAGATATAGTAGACTTCTAGAGGAAGAAAGGCAAGCAAAAGGGGAGAGATGATTGGCTAAACATATCTTTGTAACGGGTGGCGTTATCTCATCGCTGGGAAAAGGCATTACCGCCGCCTCTCTTGGCAGATTGTTAAAGAGCAGGGGGTTTAAGGTCACCATCCAGAAACTCGACCCCTATTTGAACGTCGACCCCGGGACAATGAGCCCGTTTCAGCACGGAGAGGTGTTTGTGACCGATGACGGCACCGAAACGGACCTAGACCTGGGGCACTACGAGAGGTTTATCGACGAGAACCTCGGCAAGGACAGCAATGTCACTGCGGGCCAGATATACTGGTCGATCGTCACGAAAGAGCGGCGTGGTGAATTTCTTGGCGGCACCGTCCAGGTCATACCCCACGTAACCAACGAGATCAAGCAACGTATTTTAAATTTAGCGACGAATGACGACAAACACATCGTCATCACAGAGGTCGGCGGCACCGTCGGCGATATTGAGAGCCTCCCCTTCCTTGAAGCCATTAGGCAGTTTAAGAAAGATGTTGGAAAAGAAAACGTTCTCTATATACATGTAACCCTCGTACCTTACCTTGAATCCTCCTCGGAGCTGAAGACCAAGCCGACGCAGCACAGCGTAAAAGAGCTGCGAAGCATCGGTATCCAGCCTGATATTATAGTAGCCCGATGCGACAGACCGATAGATGTGTCGATTAAACGCAAGATCGGTCTTTTTTGCGACATGGAGCCGGCTTCGGTAATTACGGCCACAGATGCGGATAACCTCTACGTTATACCGCTAAAACTGCATGAAGAAGGTCTAGACGATATTGTTGTGGACCACTTAAAACTTAAAAACGGCGTAACGGATTTAAGCGAGTGGCAGGGACTTGTCGAGCGGATCAGGCGCGTTGAGAATAAGGTAAAGATAGGCCTTGTCGGAAAGTACGTCCAGTTGCCGGATGCGTATCTGAGCGTAGTTGAGGCGCTGAAGCACGGTGGCTATTTCAATAACACCGATGTTGAGATCGTCTGGGTCGATGCCGAGACAGTGAGCCAGGAGGAAGTCGAGAGGCAAATCGCCTCGGTTGACGGCATTCTTGTTCCCGGTGGGTTCGGTATTCGGGGAATCGAAGGGAAAATCCATGCGGTTCGATTTGCCAGGGAGAATAAGATACCGTTTCTGGGTGTGTGCCTCGGTCTGCAATGCGCAGTTGTTGAGTATGCCAGAAATGTCGTCGGTCTCGAAGGCGCAAACAGCTCCGAATTTGATCCCGAGACACCGTATCCGGTTATCGACCTGTTGCCCGAGCAAAAGACCGTTGAGGACATGGGCGGCACCATGAGACTTGGCGCGTATCCGTGTAAGATAACGGTGGATAGTCACGCACATCAGGCGTATGGAACGACGGAAATCGAAGAGAGGCATCGCCACCGGTATGAGGTAAACAGCGAGTATATAGAAGCTCTGGTAAAAGCCGGGCTTGTGCTGAGCGGGCTTTCTCCGGACGGACGGCTGGTCGAAATCATCGAGATCAAAGACCATCCGTGGTTTGTGGGGACGCAGTACCACCCCGAGTTTAAATCCAGGCCGACCAGGCCGCAGCCGCTTTTTAGGGACTTCGTCGGTGCGGCGTTGAAATACAACCTCGATAGAGAAAAAGTCGGGGCGACCCGCGGCTATTTCGAATAGAGATTATTTTATGGTTGAAGATGGCAGAGTTGTCAGGATATTCGAGAATCTGGTAAAGACATACAGCCCAAGCTACAAAGAGCGAGCAGTAGCGGATTACATCAAGGGCTATGTCGAAGCACTGGGCTTTTTAGCATATGAGGACGAGGCGGGCAAAAAGCTCGGAGGTGACACCGGAAACATCCTGGTCACGATACCGGGAACGGCGGATGGGCTCTGCATCCTGTTTGCCGCCCACATGGACACCGTCGAGCCCTCCAAGGGCATCGAGCCGGTCATCGAGGATGGCGTTATCAAGAGCAAGGGCGATACGATTCTTGGGGCCGACGATAAAGCCGGAGTTGCGGCAATGCTCGAACTGCTCTCGGTATTAGAGGGTAAATTGCTACGGCATGGGCCGGTTCACCTCGCATTTACCGTCGCCGAAGAGGTCGGGCTGGAAGGCGCGAAACACCTGGACTTGAGCGATATCAGTGTGGATTACGCCTATGTTTTAGATAACAACGGACCGGTCGGTACCGTGGTTATCGGAGCCCCTTATCAGGATTCATTCGAAGTCGAGTACACCGGAAGGGCCGCACACGCCGGTGTTGCACCCGAGCTTGGGATAAACGCGATCGTTGCCGCATCGAAAGCTATCTGCTGTATGAATATCGGAAGAATCGATGAGGATACCACCTCTAACGTAGGTACTATCGAAGGCGGTCGGGCGGGGAATATCGTTCCGGCAAAGGTAAACCTTTTCGCTGAGGCGCGAAGCATCGATCTCGCCAAACTTGAGAGGCAGTCTCACCATATGATAGAGTGCTTTAAAAAGGGTGCGGACGAGACGGGCGCAGAAGTAGATATCAAGCGAATCCGCCCTTACGATG
>NZ_JBTSLF010000007.1:7779-32697 GCF_054640775.1 Candidatus Aquicultor sp.
TACACAAAACGACTCTGTTGTTAAGAAAGTAGTCGATACCATGACGAAGCTCGGCCTTACCCCGAGGCTTATCAAGAGCGGCGGCGGAAGCGATACCAATATATTCAACGCCAAAGGAATCAGCACCGTAAACCTAGGGATGGGCGCCGAAGACGTCCATACCGACGAAGAATACGTCCCCGTGCAAGAGCTGTCCAATATGGCGCAACTTCTCGTCGAGCTTGTTAAGATATAGGGCTTATGATGCTAACACTTAAGCGGGCAAAAGTAACCGAAATAAAAAGCAAGCGACCAGGCTTCATCGAAGCGTCTGTCGATGTGGATGGCAGCCACCATAAGGCCATTTGCTATAGTGGGCTTGTCGGGGATGTACGGCCGGGAGACGATGTTATCGTTAACACGACCGCCGTCGACCTCGACCTTGGAACGGGCGGCTATCATTTTATCCTTTGGAATCTGAGCAAGGATTCCGTGGCGTCCCAGAGCGACGGCCATATCATGAAGCTGCGCTATACACCGCTACAGATAAAATGCCTGGCCGCCGAAGAGGAAAACAGCCCCTACCATAAGGTCCTGAAGGATGTTGCGAGCATAGAGAATATGCCGGTTATCGTGGGAACACTGCATAGCCAGCTTCCGGCGGCGGCCGTCATGGTAAAAGAGCTTCTTCCCAGCGCAAAGATCGCCTACATCATGACGGATGGCGCGGCGTTGCCACTGGCGTTCAGCAGGCTCGTTGCAGAGCTTAAGGGAACGGGGAGTATCGATGCCACGATTACCTCGGGGCATGCGTTTGGCGGAGATATCGAGGCAATCAATATATTCAGCGCGCTGGCGGCGGCAAAATATGCCGTGGCGGCAGATGTTGCGATAGTCTGCATGGGCCCGGGTATCGTCGGCAGTAACACGAGGCTCGGGTTTACCGGGATGGAGCAGGGCCAGGTCATCAACGCCGTGAACGGTCTGAAAGGCACACCGATAGCGATCCCGAGGATAAGCTTCGCCGATAAGAGGGAGCGCCATGTCGGCATAAGTCACCATACTGTCACCGCGTTAACGATTGCGGCGGTCTCACGCAGCATCGTCACCATCCCCGAGATGGACAGGGGCAAGGCAAATACCATTAACGACCAGATAATAAAAGAGCGCCTGGATCACGCACATACCATCGCGCGGGTAAGCGCGGGAATGGTGATCAGCGTATTGAAGAGTAAAAACATACTACCCACGACGATGGGGAGAACGCTCGATCAAGACCCGGAATTTTTCATGGCCGCCGGTGCGGCCGGAATCTATGCGGCAACCACTCTACTAGGAGGTAAGTAGGTGTGACAGAAAGCTTTACCCTTCTCAAATCTGACCTGATATACGAAGGCAGCATAATTAGCCTTTACGTCGATAAAATAAAGAGCCCTGAGGGCAGAGTTATGGAGCGTGAGGTTGTAAAACACCTGGATGCAGTAGGCATCGTCGCGATTAACAAGCGCAGGGAGATCGTCTTCGTTAAGCAGTACCGGCATGCGATAGACGCAGACCTTCTAGAGATACCCGCAGGCCTTCTCGATAATGGTGAGAACCCTAAAGAGTGCGCTGTCCGTGAACTGAGAGAAGAGACCGGGTATAGGGCCGGGACGGTACATAGGCTCGCCGAGTTCTACACTTCGGCCGGTTTTACGGATGAGAGATTCTATCTCTTTTTTACGGATGAGATCGAAGAGGGAGAGCCGGAGCGCGACGAAGGTGAAGAGGGAATGCTGGTAGAACATATTCCCGTTAAAGAAGCGGTTGAGATGGTGGCTTCGGGTAAAATCGAGGACGCCAAGACGCTGACCGCAATCCTTATGGCCGCTCAGCGCGTCGGGCGAATCGAAGTATAGAATCGAAGTAAAAATGACCCTTGAGCTACTGGATGATTTCCTAAACTATTTATCCGTTGAAAGAGGTCTGGCAAAGAACACGCTGGAGGCATATAGCCGGGATCTCATCGCCTACCTGGGCTATCTCAACAATAACGGCGTTACCTCATTGGCAGCTGTCTCCTACGAGCATGTCCTCGATTACTTGCAGCAGCTGCATAAAGAATATGCCGATACCTCTATAGCACGAAAACTAGCTGCGATTAAATCGTTTCATAAGTTCCTGGTGCGCGAGGGCATTACCGAAAACCTTCCCACATCTGATATTAAATCCCCAAAAAGAGCGCGGAAATTACCTAAAGTGCTCTCCGTCAAGCAAATCGGCAAACTTCTAAACCAACCGATGGGAACCGGGAAGTACACAGTACGCGACCGGGCCATCCTTGAGCTTCTTTATAGCTGCGGTATGCGTGTCTCCGAGCTTGTCTCGCTCGATGTGGGGGATATCGATCTCAGGCACGGGTACCTGCGTTGCCTTGGTAAAGGCTCTAAAGAGCGGATTATTCCCCTTGGGAGCTATGCGCTTGAAGCGCTTACGGAGTATAGTAATAAAGCAAGGCGTGAACTCGTAAAAGAGGGTTCCTGGCCGCCCGAGTTTTTCCTTAACAACCATGGGACGCGTCTCACGCGCGTGAGTTGCTGGAAGATCGTTAAAAAGTACGCCGGTAAAGCCGGAATAGGGGATATCTACCCGCACCTTCTGCGACACTCATTCGCCACGCACATGCTGACAAACGGCGCAGACCTCAGGGCGGTTCAAGAGCTTCTCGGCCATGCCGATATATCGACAACCCAAATCTACACGCACGTGACCAAGGATAAGTTGCGGGCGGTGTATGAAAGGACGCATCCGAAGGCAAGGAAGAACTAAAGGAAAAAGCATGAGGAGATACGATGGCGGAGATAACGCGGGTCATTATTATAGTTTTGGATAGTGTGGGGGTGGGGGCGCTTCCTGATGCGGGTAAGTATGGTGATGAGGGAAGCAACACGCTAGGGAACACGGCCAAAGCGGTTGGTGGGTTACATATGCCCAATCTTGGTAAGTTTGGTTTGGGGAACATCCTTGAGATAGAAGGGGTTCCAAGAGAGCCGGATGCGCGGGCGTTTTTTGGCAAAATGGCCGAAGTATCCCCCGGGAAAGACACCACCACCGGGCATTGGGAAATGATGGGCTTACATCTGGAGCGCCCGTTTCCGGCGTACCCGCACGGTTTTCCGCCTGATGTTATAGAAGCATTCGAGAAAGCCGCCGGTAGAGAAATCCTTGGAAATAAGGCCGCATCCGGCACCGAGATCATAGCCGAGCTGGGTGAAGAGCACATGAAGACCGGAAAGCCGATTGTCTATACATCGGCCGACAGCGTATTTCAAATCGCCGCGCATGAGGATGTCATCCCGATAGACGAGCTTTATAGGATGTGTGAGATCGCCCGCGCTATCTTAAGAGGCGAGCACGAGGTCGGACGTGTTATTGCAAGGCCGTTTATCGGTACACCGGGCAACTTTACCCGGACACATAGGAGAAAAGATTATTCAATAGCGCCACCCGCAAAGACGGTGCTCGATTACGTAAAGGATGCGGGATATCCGGTCTATGCCGTTGGAAAGATCAGCGAGATATTCGTGGGGCAGGGTATAACCGCTGCGGTGCATACCGAAAGCAATGTGCACGGCGTTGACATGACGCTTAAGGCGATGGACGAGCAGGATAACGGGATTATCTTTACGAACCTGGTCGATTTCGACTCACAGTGGGGGCACCGGAACGACCCGGTAGGTTACGCCAAGGGCCTCGAGGCGGTCGACGCAAGGATACCCGAGATTGTAAGCAAACTGACTCCAGCGGATGCCTTGTTTATTACCGCCGACCACGGGTGCGACCCGACCACCCCAAGTACGGACCACTCCAGGGAATATGCGCCCGTTTTGGTCTACGGTCTTGCGTTCGACGGGCCGGTTTCTCTTGGGATAAGAAAGACGTTTTCGGATTTGGGCAAAACGGTGGCGGACTTACTTGGCGTAGAAGCTCCGGTGCATGGAGAGGGTTTCAAGGGTGAACTATGCCGCGTCCCAGAGATTCTTTAGCTCGACGGGTAAGTCCTTCTGGATATGCTCGACTTCTGTTGGCGGGATAGTTTCTTTGAGGACCTTCAAGACTATCCTGGTCAGCCGCTCGGCTTCCTGATAGGTGCGGATATCGGCCGCTTCACGTATCTGCTCTATAAACTCTTCTATATTCATCTTATGAAGGCTCTCCAGGCGTACTACAAGCCGTTGAAGCCAACCGCCCGTCCATAAGGTACCCATATCTTGGGGGAGCGTCTCATGGACATCATGGACTTCGGCGAGGCTTAATTGCGACCTGAGAGTGAGGAGCACCGCATGCGCCACGCGCTCCGTGTCTTCTTTTGGGAGCATTGCTTCCTTGCGTATAATGTCGATAAACTCGTCTTTAGTCATGTTAATCGTTCCTTTATACTAATCCCCCGATGGCTCAAATCGCTCCTCAAGCCTGTCCATAAGGTGCGGCATGGTCGTGTATGTCATCTCATCAAGGTTAAGGCGGTGCGGCTCGAAGGGCCCTAAAAGCCTTATGTAATCGGCGATTTCGTTGCACTTCGTTCGCGCGCCGTCATACGCGGGGTCGTCGAACATATCACGCGGGCCGATAAGTTCTCCATTTGCGAGTTGAAACCCATAGGCCACGACTCTTGGCGGGCCGTCGAACCTGGTCGGGTGGGCGTCGCCAAAAGAGCAGGGCATAAGCGGGCCGTTATGCGACCCCCTCATCCAACCGGCGACCAGATACGGTGTTGCAAACGGCTCGAGAACCTCCCCCACCGCGGGCAGGCCGCTTTGCGCGCGCACGATCATAACCGGGTCGTCTTTGCCCACATACCGGCCGGCGATCATGCCCAAGCGCTGGGTCGATGTCGACGCGCAAATCAAGTTGTCGACATTTCTATAGATATGCTTGATTACATACCTGCTTGGCGCACCTATAAACATCAAGAGCGCGTAATAATCGTTCGGGCACGCGAGGAGTATCTTTCTTTTCTCGATCAGGTCGTGGACTTCGAAACTAAACCCGTCGACCATATTCGGATCGATGACAAGGCCTACTGTATTAAAGGGGTCGGCGAATATTTTGAAAAGAGGGAAATTCCAGGCCCCTGGTTCGGTTTTATCCGCAAGGAAACAAATAATAGGCTCACTCGGCCTTTCGTAGATCTGCATTTCTGCAGCCCCCGGACCGAGCCCTTTAACGCTACCCGTAAACGCTTCGGACAAGAGGTCTTGGCCGGCCCCGTATTGCTTGTATTTCCGGGCGGTCTGCGCCATCTCTTCAAAGGTATCCCAGGCAAACCGGTGGATGGCTTCAGAATCTACGCCTTTGTCATGCGTCATTATAAGTGAAGTATCATCACCTACTTTTCCGATACGGTAGTCGATAAGAAGGTCATCCGCCTTGGCCTGGGCCAGACGCTCGCGCGCCGTTTCGATAAGGGCCGGATGCACTTCGCCGTGGCCGACAAACCCCCCGACATCCGCTTTTATAATGCTGATAGTTACCTCACCGGACACTAGGATCCTCCTTTCAAAACGACTATCCATTAGACCTTTTACCCTTCTTTTCAAAAGAGTAACTAGCGGTCAGATATATCAGTTCTTCTATTTGTTCTGCCTGCGTTCGGTAGCAGTACTAGCGCAATCGCAGCAAACATTTCGATAGTGGTAGAATAGGGTAAGAAGGACAGAAGCCAGGGGAATTGCGAATTGCGAATGTCGAATTACGAATTAGTGTGGGTCGAGAGCGTGGGTTTAAGTAGGCAGTAGGGGAGTATGCAGTAGGCAGGGTGTGGGTTGAGAGTGTGGGTTTATAAGACGAGTGCTGCTTAGGTGTCATTCTGAGCGATAGCGAAGAATCTCGGGTGCAGGCACTGTGATTGTCACTTACTAGCGTCTAGGCGTAGCTAAACCAATGTTAGATAGATGGTTTTGTTTTTAAATTCGCAATTCGAAATTCCAAAGGGTTATTATGCATAATAGTACGAATGAGCGGCAGGCGGGCGTGCAAGCGCAACCTAATAGTGAGTATGCGGTTCGCGATGAGAAGAATACGGTGAGCCCTGCGTGGCAATCCGTGTATGAGTTTAAGACCGAGCGCGTGGTCGACATGCCCGAGATGGCCGGGCGTTTTCGAAATGCCTTTGTCGTGACGCTTATCATGGCGCTTGCCATAATCGTAACATCGCCCGCCAATAGGCCCTTTACCGGATTTGCCGCTACACCGCCCATCGGTGAGAATGTTCTTCACTTTGTGCTTGCCACAATAGCCGTACTGTACGGTGGACGGTTTTTTTATACTTCGGCCTGGCTTGCCTTGAGGCGGGGGGCTACCAACACGGCGCTGCTTGTGACGTTGGCCGTTCTGGTCGCATATGCGTATGGTATCGTTGCATCCTTTGCCGTCCCGGGAACTATATTTTTCGAAATCGCAACCGTTGTCTTGGCCCTTATCCTTCTTGGGCATTGGATGGAAATCCTGGCATGGGAGCGGATTACCGAACCGGTTCAATCGCTGTATACCGCATTACCTACACTTGCCAATGTCATAACCGATGAGGGGGTAGAAACCGTACCGCTGCAAAAGGTGCATGCCGGAGACAGCATAGGTATCAAGGCGGGCGACACAATACCTGTTGATGGGATTATTGTCGAAGGATATGGGCTTGTCGATGAATCCATTGTAACCGGAAACCCGGGGCTAGTGGAAAAGGACCTCAGGGATGAGGTGCTTGCAGCCACAGTAAACCAGGCCGGCGAGTTCACGATGAAGGCGGTCAGGACCGGTGACTCGACGGTTATCAGGCAGATGATAAAAATCGCCGAGAACGCACAGCAAACGCGCACACCCCTTCAGCAAACCATGGAAACCGTGGTCTCGTATTTTATTCCTACGGTCATCATATTAGCCGGGTTAGCGGCGTTACTCTGGGGCTTTGCGGGCCACAGAGGTTTAGCGTTTGCGCTTATAATCGCCCTGGCGACCTTGGCCGTTGCCGGTCCGAATGCATTGGCGCTGGCGGTACCGACGGCGGTATTGGTCGGAGCGGGCGTCGGGTTGAGAAAGGGCTTATTGATAAAAAACTCTGCGGTTTTAGAGCGGGCCGCGACAATCGACACAGTAGTGTTTGGTAAAACGGGGTGTCTCACCGAGGGAACCCCACGCGTAAGCGATATCTATCATATTGGAAAACTAACCGAGGCGGGGTTCTTGCGGCTGACGGCAGGCCTTGAAAAGGGGTCAAAAAGCGATATCGCAAGGGCGATTGTCACCGCCGCGGAAGAGCAGGTCAGCATCGCCATCCCGACCCCTGAAGAGCATAGGCAGATGCCCGGTTACGGTACGGTCGGCAAAATCGAGACGCGCACGATCCTGGTTGGAAACAAGCGCCTGATGGTTGAAAAAGATATCAATACGGTGATGGTCGAGCAAAAAGCGGATGAGCTTGCCAAGCAGGGCAAGACCATCGTGTATGTGGCGGTGGATGGCAAAATCGAAGGTATTATCGGGATTTACGATCCCCTTAGAAGCAGCTCGGCAGAGGCGGTCAAGCGGCTGCATGGTGCAGGGATTAACGTAATGCTGATTACGGAGGATAACTACACGACGGCAAAAGCGATCGCGGATGAGGTCGGTATCGATAAGGTCTACGCCGAGGTCCCGGTAGCGGCTAAGGCGGATATTATCAATGAACTCCAGCATAAAGGCAGGCACGTGGCTGCGGTAAGCGCAAGCTCAAATGATGCTTCGACCCTTGGCCAGGCCGATATTGGGGTCACGTTTACCTCTGGCACACAGCTTGCTTCGCTGCCGGGTCATGTTGTATTGGTAAAAAACAATCCGGTCGATGTGGTTGCCTTGCTTGACCTGGGCAAAGACGTGACGGCGAAACTACAACAGAACCTTAGTCTCGCAATCGCATATAACGTAGTCGCGCTTCCGGTGGCGGCGGGCGTGCTCTATCCGGTATCCCCAGTTGTGTTACGGCCCGAGATAGCTGCGGTCGTGGTATCTCTCAGTACGCTTGCAGTCATGGCGAACTCGCTACGGCTCAGGCAAGCAAGGGCGAACTCGGCCGTCGAACCGTAACCGTGATTACGCCGTGAAGATTTTTTGAAGTTGCGGGATGAGCCGATCCAGATACCAAAATATCTGTCCCACCGGAGCATTGACCGAAGAAATGATCCCCAGCGCTTTATCTTCTGTAATGGGAGTAACAAATAACAGTAGTTTTTCGAACTTGATATAGACGAGCTTGATGTTTTCTGAGTCCAGGCTCGTCTCAACCCGGTCGGCCCAGACATCGAGCATAGCGATGCTTGAAGTAATGCTTTGCAGATCTATTTTAAGCCGGTTAAAATACGAAAGTATAGTAGCTTTGTTATCGAACACCCACACAGTCGAGACACCCTGAATACCCGCAATGCGGGCGAGACTTCCCAGGACGAGCTTATTCACGTCGCCCGGCAACTCGTATCTCGATTCGTTCTCCGGCTTATCCCGCATGCACCCTCCTTCAAGAAAGTGGTGGCAGCACAGCGCTCAGTGATTAGAGTCACGTTTATTAACGTTTTATTGCGCGGTGCATTAGCTCTTATATCCAAGAAAGAGGGAATACAATCATACTACTGGTTTACTGCGGTGGCCGTTGCGATTTGTGAAGGAGGCGTAGGGGTTATGGCGATTCCCTTGGGGAGTTCAAATTCAGCAGGTGAGATATTGTTGATCTGGATATAATCCCAGCTGATAAAGCAAGGGGTTTTGTTGCTTCGCAATCCTTCCCAGCGTTTTGGGAGACCCTGCTTGGTTAGCATCAGCTTGGAATTATTATCCGAGGGAAGGATATCCTCAAGCCGTTTCGTTTCGGCGTTCGCATAGCGTGAGAGCCCTTCAATAAAGAACGCGGGGCTGAGTTCGCTGTAAAAGCTTGCGGTCGAGCTGCTTATGGGGGTTTCAAGGGCGACTTTGCGGGTAAGGTTTACCACCCAAACCTTTTTCTTCGATGAGTTGATGATTATCAGGTTGAGCTTAGGAGGGCTCTCGAAGCGATAATTATCGCCGCTTTGGGTCCAGAAACCGTAAAACCCTCCATCGGTCACTACCTTTGCCTTAAACGGCGCTTTTTTCGTTGCGCTTATAACTTGCTCGAGCTGGCGCTCAAAAAAGTCGGGAGCCTTATTCCCGAGATCCGGCGCTTTCTTGTTCGTCGTCGTATCCGTGTTTTTGGCAGGCTGATTGACCACTCTCTTATTGACGTTAAACGCTACCAGTGTAACTACGACTATTGCCAGTAGCACTACCGCCGAAAGCTGCCCGCCCTTTTTTAACTGCGCTGAATCGGATTTTTTATCATAAGCCATTACATACTAACCTACCAAAAGAGGCGTTTGCTTTCAAGATAAGAACCGTTAGCGTTATAAACCGAACATTTAAGGGTACATACTAAAATCATTGACAGACGCAACTAGGTTGCATTAAGATGCGTGCATGGGTATGAGTATGAGTTACTATAATGACCTTATTAAAGACTTGAAAGACCGGGGCTTTCGTCTTACAAAGCTGCGAAAAGCCATTCTTGAAGAGCTTGATCTTGCAAGGAAGCCTCTTTCTGCTGCCGAGATTATCGAACAGCTTAAGAAGCATGACCTTAAGCCCCATAAAACCAGCATCTATCGCGAAGTTACCTTCATGCTTGAGCAAGGCATAATTACCAAAATAACTTTTGGTGAAAGGCAAGACAGATTTGAGCTGGCGGCAATCGAGCACCACCATCACGCTATGTGCCAGAGTTGTGGTGAGATAGAGGATATCGATTGCTCGGAAGGCATACGGGAAATCGAAAAGATGCTCCATGCTCAAGACTTTAAAGTAAATTTCCATTTAGTCGAGTTTATCGGTCTTTGCAAGAACTGTCGGTAAGAACCATCGTGAGTTGCGTCTTTCTTGTTTCATCTGATGTCGCATAAAGTGGCCTCGAGCCGGTAAAAAGGGGTTGAACTATGAATCGACGATTTATCTTTGCAGTGCTTTTGGTGATCATTGTGGTAGCTGTTGTAAGTATTGTCGCTTCACGTGGGCAAAGAGCGGGAACCCAAAATAAGATAGAGGTCACCGCCAGTTTTTATTCAATGGCTGAGTTTGTCCGCCAGGTTGGAGGGGACAAAGTTCATGTCACCAACCTGACGCCCGTGGGTGCGGAGCCCCATGATTTTGAGCCTTCACCGCAGGATATCGTAAAGATGGAACAATCGAAGGTTTTTATCTATACGGGCGCAGGCTTTGAGCCCTGGGCAGACAAGGTCGTTCCCAGCCTCGAAGGTGTAACCGTTATTAATGCAAGCGAAGGGATTCTCCTTCTTCCGGCCACTCCGGAAGAAGGAGAAAAACCTAATGCTAATGGAGCCGACCCGCATTTTTACCTCGACCCTGTGTTGGATCAACAGGTGGTACGCACCGTCGCGAAGAAACTTGCTGAAGTCGATCCGGCCAATAAAGCTCTCTATGAGAAAAATGCTTCAGCTTATGCAAAGAAGCTTGCCGATTTAGATAAAGAGTACCGGACGGGGCTTATCAGCTGCGGTACCCGAGAGATTGTAACCTCGCACGCCGCGTTTGCCTACGTAGCGAAGCGCTACGATCTGATACAAATCCCGATCGCCGGCCTCGCTGAAGAGGAGCCCTCGGCGGCACGGCTTGCTGAAATCGCCAAATTCGCCAAGGAGCACCACGTAAAATACATCTTCTTCGAAAAACTGGTGAGTCCGCGGCTTTCAGAAACGATTGCCAGGGAAATCGGTGCTAAAACGCTTGTGCTAGACCCTATTGAAGGATTAACCCCCGATGAGCAAAAAGCGGGGAAGAATTTTATAGGCCTGATGAAAGACAATCTTGCCAACTTGCGCTTGGCGCTTGAGTGTAAATAGGATAAATTTAATGGAAACACCGGTTATTGAATTGCAGGACATAAATTTTAGCTACGGCAACGAGCCCGTGCTTCAAGGTATCAGCCTTTCTGTTTACCGGGGAGATTATGATGGCATCATCGGGCCAAACGGTGGAGGCAAAACAACACTGCTCAAGGTTATACTTGGGCTCATCAAGCCGACCTCCGGTAGAATAAAGCTTTTTGGCCAGGATATAGACGATTTCAAGGAGTGGCCAAAGCTAGGGTACTTGCCACAGAAGATGACGCAAGCCGACGGGAGGTTCCCGATAACCGTTCAAGAGTTGGTAAGCCAGGGGCGAATCGCCAAGGCCGGGTTATTCAGGAGGCTCTCTGAAGCTGACGTTAAGTCCATCGATAATGCTTTAGAGATGAGCGAGGTTTCTCATCTGAAAAATCGCCTTATCTCTGATTTGTCCGGTGGAGAACGGCAACGGGTCTTTATCGCCCGCGCTTTAGCAAGTGAGCCCGAGATCCTTATCCTAGACGAACCCGCAACCGGGATTGACGTATCGTCGCAAAGCCGGTTCTACCGCTTTTTAAAAGAGCTTAACGCCGCCCATGGCATGACGATTCTTTTCGTCTCTCACGATATCGATATCCTGTCACACGAGGCGTCGCGGCTTATTTGCATCAATAGGCGGCTTGTTTGTGACGGCGCGGCAAGTCTCATTTTTAAGGAAAACAGAAATTTGCTTGAGAACCTCTACGGCGAAAATGTCAGATATATGTTTCCGGGTTAATAGAGGACTTCTATGTTAACGATATTTCAATATGATTTTATGATCAGGGCCTTCGCCGTCGGGCTTATGGTCGGGGTCATAGCCCCCATAATCGGGCTTTTCTTGATCGTCCGGCGCTATTCGCTCTTTGCCGACACGCTATCTCATGTCTCCTTACTCGGTGTTGCGATCGGATTGCTTGCAAATACCCAGCCGGTTATTACCGCCGTTGTCGTCGCGGTACTTGGCGCTATCGGGATAAACCGGCTTGAAGAGAGAACGAAGATCTATGGGGAGTCTATTCTTGCCTTGTTCTTATCGGGTAGCCTTGCTCTAGCAACGGTGCTCATAAGCCTCTCGGGCGGGTTCAATGTAAATCTCTTAAATTTTCTTTTCGGAAGCATTACCACGGTACAGAGCGATGACCTTTATTTTATAAGTATCTTAGGGGTTGTAGTTTTAGCTACTGTATTTTTGCTGTATAAGGAGCTGTTTTTTATCTCTTTTGATGAGGAAGCCGCTAAGGTCAGCGGGCTTCCTGTTGGAGTGCTAGGGCTTATTCTAATAATCCTTGCAGCAATTACCGTCTCTTTATCTATCCGGATCGTCGGGGTTCTTCTTATCGGTGCTTTGATGGTAATCCCCGGGATCACGGCAATGCAATTCAAGCAGAGTTTTAGGATAACGATGTGGTATGCCGTCGGTTTTTCCTTGCTTTCGGTAATCTTGGGACTTTTTCTCTCATTTTACGTAGGACTTGCGAGCGGAGGAAGCATAGTCGTTATCGCGATGATCTTTTTTTTACTAAGCATTTTGCTAAAAGTGGGCACTAACAGTCCTGCTAAGTAAGGTCTTACGTGAACCAATGAAACTATACGGACGGAAGTGATGCGAAGCCCTTGTGAGTGAGACCGACGTACAAACAAAAGCAACCATAATATGCTGGAGTAATCATCTGGACAAGCGGAATCACATTCTAAGTGCGAGGTGTTGGAGGTACCACATGCCGATGCCTGCGATATATCCCACGATTGCAGGAATGGTTGCCACTCTGAGGTAACTGGTGAAGGTGAGATCTTTTATTAATCCCATAGCGGCTATCCCGGCCGCCGATCCTATTAGGAGGATCGAGCCACCCGTGCCAACCGCAAGTGCGACGAGTGCCCAGATGGAGGCATCCGTGGTTTTTATTATGTGTATCGCCGCGGCGGTGAGCGGCACGTTGTCCACGATCGCCGAGAGTACTCCAATGAGGGCGCTTCCCGTTACCAGGCGTTCAAGCGTCGGTGCGCGCCCCAAGAGTTCTGTTGATGCCGAGCTTAATATCCCGAGGTAATCAAGGGCTGAGACGGCCAGTAGTATCCCGACGAAAAACTGAAGCGTTGAAATATCCGCGTCGCGCAGAAAATCCTCGATCGATGCGGTGAAGTGCGTCCGGTGTTCCGGTAGGTGTCTTCGCAGGATATCGATCACAATCCACGTGATTCCGAGCCCTAGCAAGAGCCCAAGATACGGCCTGAGGCCGACAAGGTTGACGATAAAGGGAAGCGAGAATGATCCGACTGCAAAGCCGATCACGAGCTTTTCTGAGCGCAGAAACTTAAACCCCTGCTCCTCCGGTGGACCTATTTGGCCCTTTTTGAGTTGCATAACGAGGAGTGTTGTAGACACGAGATAGATAATGATCGAAGGACCGAGGGCGAATCGTATGATTTCGGCCGCGGTAAACTTGTTGTTTAGCCAGAGCATCGTTGTAGTAACATCGCCGATCGGGGAGAACGCTCCGCCGGCATTTGCCGCGATGATGACGGCGCTTACCGCGATCAGGAGGTTTTTCCCTTTAAAAAAGAGCCGCGTGAGCTGCGTGAAAACGATTGTCATTGTGATGTTGTCGAGCACTGCTGATAGACCGAATGTCATAGCGGAAATGAGCCACAGCTGACGTGTCACGCTGAGCCGCCATCTGGCGATCTGGTAGCGCAGCCAGTCGAAGAGCCTGTAGTGGGTGAGTATTTGCACGAGCGTGATTGCGGCGAGTATAAATATTACGATCTCAAAAATCCCGGCGCTCGTTTCACTTAAGTGGGGGACTACTTTAGCGCGATCTCTGATAGCGATAAGAATCCAAAGGGATGTGCCGAGGACGAGCGCAACGGCGCTTTTACTGATCAGAACCTTCTCTTCAGCCATTATGAGAATGTATGCGATTATGAAGAAAATCAAGGCTTCGGTAATTATCATACTTATCAGTATAGCGTTAGTTGGTTTAACATAACCATAATCCTTAGCTTTTATTAGTTTTAGATGCGGGCTCCGAATTATTGCGCTTGATGAGAATGGGCAAAAACGGCGGTACGATAATTGTCGTCGCTAAGGACATTAGTATTATTATGGATAAATCGGGTTGGGTGACTGCGCCAAGAGAGAGCCCGATGCTTGCAATGATAAACCCAACCTCGCCGCGCGGCACCATCCCTGCGCCAATAACTATAGCTGTTCTGAAGCCCAGCCTGCGGGTTGCGATTAATCCTCCCAGGACTTTGCCGACGATGGCTAGAATCGTAACAAGGAGCCCGACACCAAGGACTGCAGGATCTAGAAAAACCCCTACGTCAACCAGAGTGCCGGTTACTATAAAAAAGAAAGGCGTAAGAAACTCGAAGATAGCATGGATCTTACCCGCAATCTCGTCCTTATCTTTTGTCTCGGCAAAAGTCATCCCCGCAAAGAAGGCTCCAACTATAGCAGCAAGTCCTATGAAGCTAGCTATAGCTGATAATCCCAACATAATGACTATAGCGATAATCAGTGCCCCATCATGAATCCTTAAATTCTGGGATAAGGATGTCTGGCTTCGTGCAAATCGCGGAGCGATTAATATCGTAAATGCAATAAAAGCTATCATCTGCAAGAGAACCAGGAGAAAATCAAGCGCGGAAAAAGTGTGGGTCTGCGCATAGGCGACTATCACCGCTAAGATTAACAGACCTATTATATCGTCTACAACAGCAGCCCCCAGGATGATTTTGGCCTCGATCCTCTTTGTCGCCCCTAAGTCGGACAAAACCCTTGCAGTTATTCCAACACTAGTGGCAACGGTTGCAGCCGCGATAAACAGGGTGCTTACTATGCTAAAGTTCAGTAACTGAAGTAGGCCAAGAACTAGTATAAACGGAAAAACGATGCCCAGGATGGCGGTATTCGTCGCCATAAACCCGACCCTTCGCAGATCAAGGATGCTTGTCTCAAGTCCCACTGCAAAAAGTAGGACCATGATACCTAGGGTTGCGATAGCATTATTGATCGAGGAGTGGCTTACTAAACCAAGTACGCTTGGCCCTATTACAATACCGGCAAGTAGCTCTCCAACTACTTCGGGCAGTTTAAGACGTGTAAATACCTCTGCCGCTATTTTAGCTACCGTGAAAAGCACGAACAAGTTAATCAATACCTGGCTGACATTATCCGGCATCCAGTTTTCAATAATGAAGAAAACCAAAGCTGCGGTAATTATCATACTTATCAATATACCGTTAGTCGGCCATCAGCTAACTCTCGTCGCTATTCCGGCTGTTTTACCGGCAGGTGAAGTTTACGGAGAGCGTGGGCAAATCGTAATCCCAAAAGAAGCAAGGGATATGTGTGGGCTGGGAATATATCCGCGCTAAGTGAGCTTACGCCCTACCCGGCTTCGGTTTTTGTCTCTGCGGGTGCGCTCTTTTTTAAGAGTTCTTCCCAGGCTGAATCTACGTCGCGTTGTAGCTCATCGAGCATCGGTCGATGCTCGTCGGAGAGCAGGTGGCGGAAGCGGCCTTGCAGCTCCAAATACTCGGCAAGCGGCTTTTTCTCTTTAGGCCGTACCGTCACGCGGTAGACACCATCTACCACCTCGTAGAGCGGCCAGTAACAGGTCTCAACGGCGAGTTTTGCCGCCTTCATGCTTGCGTAGGGCTCGATGCGCCAGCCAGGGACGCAGGGCTGCAGGATATTCAGAAAGGATGGCCCCTCGGTTGCGAGCGCCTTTTGTACTTTGTTCATCAGGTCGCGCCAATGACCGGGAGCGGCCTGCGCTACGTATGGGATGCGGTGGGCCACTACGATGTCGGTGAGCGGTTTTTTCTTTATCGTCTTGCCGGCGCCGACCTTGCCGAGCGGTGTTGTCGTGGTCCACGAGCCGTAAGCGCTCGCACTTGAGCGCTGCATTCCGGTGTTCATGTAAGCCTCGTTGTCGTAGCAGATGTAAGTGAAGTTATGCCCGCGCTCGAGCGCACCCGAGAGCGCTTGCAGGCCGATATCGTAGGTGCCCCCATCCCCGCCAATGGCGATAAAGCGGATATCTTCCGTCACCGTACCCTCTTCTTTGAGTGCCTGGTAGACGGTTTCCACACCCGAGATCGTCGCCGCGCTGTTCTCGAAGGCGCTGTGAATCCACGGCACTTTCCAGCTGGTGTAGGGGTAGATGGTGGACCCCACCTCGAGGCAGCCGGTCGCGTTAGAGATGACGACCGGGTTTTCGACCGCCATTAGCACCTGGCGAACTATAGTTGCGATACCGCAGCCCGCGCAGAGCCGGTGCCCGCCGGTGAACAACTCGGGTTTATTGGTGAATTTCTTTAAGTTTACCGTCACATCGACCACCTCATAGCCTGTTGATGATAATTATTTAAGTTCTTGAGCTTAATCTCGTAAGCCAAGGTAATACACCGGTTCCGATACCTTGCCCGCCTCGGTGGCCTGCTTGAGCTTACCGAAGACGTCGCGTATATCATCGACACCGACATCGCGCCCGCCCAGCCCGTAAACGACATCAAGAAGCAGTGGTCGGGCTTCGGACTCGTAAAAGGCCGCTTTGACCTCGATGCCGACCGGCCCGCCCCAGCCGGAGAGGCTCTCGGCCCGGTCCATCACCGCGACCGCTTTTAACGGCGCGAGGGCTTCGCGGATGGTGTCTTTTGGGAAGGGACGGAAGGTGCGGATTCTTAAAGCGCCTGCAGCAACACCTTCATCGCGTAATCGATCGACCGCATACTCAGTGGTGCTCGCCGTTGAGCCCAAGCTTACCAGTGCAACTTCGGCGTCATCGAGCCGGTATGCCTCCAATGCGCTGTAGCGGCGTCCCGAGAGGGAAGCGTACTCCTCCGCAATCTGCTCAACGACACGCTCGGCGTTCGCCATCGCCTCGACTTGCTGGCGCCGGTGCTCGAAGTAGAAGTCGTAGAGGGCCAGCGGTCCATAGGTAACCGGGTTTGCGATATCGAGCAGCGGGTACCGGGGTGCAAAGCGGCCGGCAAATTCCTTTACCTGGTCCTCGGCAAGCATCTCGAGGTCCATCAAGCTGTGTGAGACCGAGAAGCCGTCGTAGCAGACCATAACCGGCAATAGCACATCGCTGTGCTCGGCGATGCGTACCGCCTGGATAAGCGTATCGTAGACCTCCTGCACCGTCTTGCAGTACAGCTGCACCCAGCCGCTGTCGCGCGCGCCCATGGCATCGGAGTGGTCGCCGTGGATGTTTATCGGTGCCGAAAGCGCCCGGTTGGCCACGCCCATCACGATAGGGAGGCGAAGCCCCGAGGCGATGCCCAGCATCTCCCACATGTAGGCGAGCCCCTGGGAGGCGGTTGTCGTCATTACGCGTCCGCCGGCCGCCGCCCCGCCGATGCAGGCGCTCATGGCGCTGTGCTCACTTTCGACGGCGAGGAACTTCGTTTTCACCTTGCCGTCGGCGACAAACTGGGCGAACTCCTCGACCACCTCGGTCTGCGGGGTTATGGGGTAGGCCGCCACCATGTGCGGCTCTACCTGGCGCATCGCCTGCGCGAAGGCCCCGTTTCCGGTGTATGCAACCCGTATGGCCATTACTCCTCATCCTCCTGAAGCTCGCACCAGGGTGCGCTATCCGGCTCGTTACGCGACGGAGGCTCCCAGGTTTCATCCTGGTCGAGTTCCGCCGAAGGCCAGAAGTCGGGGTTGCCCGGCTCGGGGGATAGGTCCTCTTCACCGTGTTGCGCCTCTCGTTCCCGCCCACCGTGGTGATGGACTTCATGCGACTCGGCGGCCCGCTTGCCGTGGGCCGGCCACTCGCACTGGTATTCGGCTTTATGTTTTGGCTCATCATGCTGTTCGGGCTCACCCATGTAGCCCCTCTGAGTATCTTTCTTTTCTAGCTTTTCCATCGATTCTTCGGGAAATTCTTCTTCGGTTTTCGAAAATGTCATGACTTACAACCCCCAGTCCACTCCGTGTATCCTTGCTATAACTCTTCGGTCATAGCTATCGCATCGACCGGGCACTGCTCGGCGCAAACGCCGCAACCCTTGCACCGGTCGTAGTTTATCCCGATCACCTTCTCGTTCTTTGTCAGGTATGCCGCATCCGGGCAAAACATCCAGCACAACATTCACTGGATGCATCGTTCTTCTATCCAAATCGCTTTTTCGGTACGCCAGTCGCCGGTGTGATAGCGGTCGGCATTTCCGGCATCCACGATTACCGCGCCCTCGATGATATCGCGCCAACCCGGTTTCCCTTTGAATTCCTCAACAGCCTCGCCGTCATAGATGTGCAGATGGTCGTGGGCATGTTCGTTGGGATGTTCTTCGCTCATTCGTTGTGCACCTCCTCGTACGCACGTCGCAGCGCATCGATGTTCGCTTGTAGTACCTTGGGGCTCAGCTTCGGCCCAAAGAGTTTTCGCAACTCCTCCTCGACGATGTCCACGCCCAGTATCGAGGTGGCCTTAACCAGTGCACCGAGCATCGGCGTATTGGTGATGGGGCGCCCCATGGTCTCGTTGGCGATGGTCGTGGCGTCAACGGCGAACACTTTGCCGTAACCCAGCCCGATCTCTTCGCGCAAATGCTTCGCCGAGTGCCGGCAGTTGACGATGACCGTACCATCTTCGACGAGCCCCTCCGTAAACGGGATTTTGCCGACGAGCGTACGGTCGAGAACGACGACGATGTGCGGCGAGGTCACGTGAGAGAACAGCTTGATCGGATCGTCGTCGATCCGCGTGAACGCCTGTACGGGCGCGCCGCGCCGCTCGGGTCCGTATTCGGGGAATGCCTGTATGTGCTTACCCTGGGCCAGCGCCGCCGCGGCCAGCACCTTAGCGGCCGTCACCACACCCTGGCCGCCCCTGCCGTGCCAGCGTATTTCTACCATCGTATACTCCTCAATAGCATAGATGCCTTATGGATGAACCCATCATTGTTTATCGCGTTCTGTTTTTTTATAGATACCCTAATCGCGGGATTCTTATGTTGTCTGAAACGACTACGGCGGAAGGCTGGGTTGAAGGCCACAAACAGTCTTACACTACAGCGGGTACTGTAAACTGGCTGTTGTAGAGAGAAGCGTAGAAACCGTTTTCTGCAAGAAGCTCGTTATGGGTGCCTTGCTCCACGATGTTGCCGTTATCCATGACGAGTATCAGGTCGGCGTCTCTGATGGTAGACAACCTGTGCGCGATGACAAAGCTGGTTCTGCCTTTCATCAAGTTCTCCATTGCTTTTTGTATAAGCACTTCGGTTCTTGTGTCGACCGAGCTTGTGGCCTCGTCAAGGATGAGCATCGGCGGATTCGCAAGGAGAGCCCGCGCTATCGTAAGAAGCTGCTTTTCGCCCTGGGAAACATTATCGGCCTCTTCGTTTAGTTCCATGTCGTATCCATTCGGGAGCGAGTGCACGAAGCGGTCGGCGTGAGCCGCCTTGGCCGCCGCCATGATTTCATCATCGGTTGCCCCGGGATCGCTATAGGCTATGTTCTCCTTGATGGTGCCGTTAAACAGCCAGGTATCCTGCAAAACCATCCCAAACATTTTCCTGACATCAGAGCGTCTCATGTCGCGGATATCTACACCGTCGATTTTAATCGAGCCTTGGTTGACATCGTAAAAGCGCATGAGCAGATTGACCATCGTTGTTTTACCGGCGCCGGTTGGCCCGACAATGGCGATTCTTTGGCCCGGCTGTATGCTCGCAGTGAAACCTTTGATGATGGTGTTTTCGGGATCGTAGCCGAATACCACGTTATCGAATTCCACGGCGCCTTTTACCGTTTGAAGCTCAACCGGCTTCTCGGTTTGCGGAACCTCTTCTTCTTCGCCCAGAAACTCGAAGACGCGTTCGGCTGCCGCCGCGGTCGACTGAAGTATGTTCGCCACGTTTGCCGTCTGCGAGATCGGTTGATTGAATTGGCGCACGTATTGAATGAATGCCTGGATGTCACCGATATTGATGCTGCCCCTGATCGCGAGCCAGCCGCCGACCACGGATACCCCAACGAATCCCAGGTTGCCGATAAAGTTCATAATCGGAAACATCAAGCCGGAAAGGAATTGAGCTTTCCACGCGCTATCGTATAATCCTTTGTTAATCGTCTGAAATTTTTCAATCGAACGTTTTTCTCCGTTGAAGACCTTCATCACATTATGCCCGGAGTACATCTCTTCGACGTGACCGTTAAGCTTGCCCAGAGTCATCTGCTGGTTTACAAAGTGTTTTTGGGACCTCTTCACGACCGCGCCGACAAAACCGAAGCTCAACGGCAGAACAACAAGCGTAACCAAGGTCAAAAGCCAGCTTATGGAAAACATCATCCCGAGGACACCGACAATCATGGTTATCGAGCTGACGATTTGTGTCATGCTTTGATTGAGCGTCTGACTCACCGTCTCGACATCATTGGTCACGCGGCTCAATACGTCGCCGTGCGATCTTGTATCAAAGTACTTCAGCGGCATGCGGTTGATCTTCTCGGAGATGTCTTTTCTGAACCGGTAGGTGATCTTCTGTGACACACCTGACATCACCCAGCCCTGGATGTAGTTAAAAAGCGTGCTCAACAGGTATAAGACGATTAGCAGTAAGGCGATATCCGCGAGTTTTTGATAATTAATGCTGGGACGTTTCGAGAAATCGAGCGCCTTGATCGTCGCCAGTTTCCCGGACGGTATCTTTTTAACCAGGGCAGGCGGGGCCTGTTTTAACAGATCCGCACCCTTCGTTCCAGGGGGAATCGTCATGCCTTTCGGCATATTTGCGGTGACCTGATCGTAGACCGTTCTATTGGTATAGTCATTGACCACTTGGTTCGTCATATCACCAAGGATTCGAGGGCTCACAATCGCGAAGCCCGTACTGGCGATGGCGAACACGAGAACGATTATAATCGAAACCCAAAACGGCCGCATATAGGTAATGAGATTGCCCATCGTGCCCTTGAAGTTCTTGGCTTTATCGCCCGGCATCATACCGGGACGGCCGCCAAAGTGACCAGGGCCTCCAGGCCGGGGTCCGGCTCCTCCGAGTGGTCCGGCGGCTCCGGGCTTTTGCATGGGTGGCCTTTTGCGGTCGCTCATTATCGTTCCTCCCCGTTAAGCCCTGTGATGATGGCTTCCGATGTGATAATGCCTTCCAATTCTTCTTCTGATAATTGCGATGAGGCGATCTCTCGATACACAGGACAGCTCTCGATTAATTCTTTGTGCCGGCCTATGCCCACTATTTCGCCCCCGTCGAGAACAATGATCTTGTCGGCGTTCATGATGGTGCTTATCCTTTGCGCAACGATCAGCACCGTCGCATCTTTTGTCTCGGTGCCAAGCGCTTCTCGAAGTGCGGCATCCGTTTTGAAATCGAGCGCCGAGAAGCTGTCGTCGAATATGTATATCTCCGGTTTCTTGATAAGCGCTCTCGCGATTGCAAGGCGTTGCTTTTGACCGCCCGAGACGTTCATGCCGCCTTGTGCGATCGGTGCTGTAAATGTTCCCTCCAGGTGTTCGACAAACCCAGAGGCTTGGGCGATGTTTACGGCCTTTTGCATTTCTTCTTCCGATGCATCCGGAGCCCCATATTTGATGTTGCTGCTTACCGTTCCCGAGAATAAAGCCGCTTTTTGTGGAACGTATCCTATCTTCTCGCATAAGGCCTCTTGGGTGACAGTTCGAATATCGATGCCGTTCACGAGCACCCGACCGCCGGTTACATCGTAGAAGCGGGGGATAAGATTGATAAGCGTTGATTTTCCGCTTCCCGTGCTGCCGACAAATGCGGTTGTTTCTCCACGCGCTGCCAAGAACGAGATGTTTTGCAAAACCGGTGTATCGGCGCCGGGATAAGAAAACGTAACGTCATCAAACTCGATGAGTCCCCTTGTATCTGCAGGAAACGCAGCCGGGTTCTCCGGGTCTTTTATAAGCGGCTCGGTTTCGATGACTTCGGCCACCCGCTGTGCGGACACCGAGGCGCGGGGCACCATAATAAAGATAAACGAGATGAACAAGAACGACATGATCACCTGCATTGCATACTGCAAAAACGCTATCATGTCGCCGATCAGGAGGTTTCCTGTGTCGATCATATGCGAACCGACCCATATCACGGCGATGGCGGTAAGGTTAAAGACAAGCATCATCATGGGCTGCATGACGACCATGAGACGGTTTACGAAAAGGTTGATCCCCGTAAGCTCGACATTCGCTTTTTCGAAATTCGCTTCTTCGTGTTTTTCGGCGTTAAAAGCTCGTATTACCCGAAGACCGGTGAGGTTTTGACGCGTCACCAGATTGAGCCTATCGACGAGCTGCTGCAGTAGCTTAAATCTCGGCATCGCGACTGCAAAAAGAACGATCATCATGCCGACCATTACGGTAATCGCCAGGGCTATTATCCACGTCATCGAAGGCGCCAAAGCATAGGCCTTAAATACGGCGCCAATGCCCATGAGCGGAGCCATAAGCACCATTCTCAGCAGCATTATTATGACTATTTGAATTTGCTGGATATCATTAGTCGAGCGGGTAATAAGGGAGGCCGTCGAAAACTTATCGAATTCTCTGAGAGAAAAGCTTTCTATCTTTGTGAAGACCTTTTCGCGCACGTTCATGGAAACGCCAGTTGATACCTTCGATGCTAAGAAGCCGACAGCAACTGCGCACGCGCCTCCCAGCAATGAGATAAGCAGCATCCGGAATCCGGTATTGAAAATCAGGGAATTGTTCTGTTGGACAATACCTTCATTTACGATTCTTGCCATATAGTCGGGTAGCTGAAGATCCGCCATTACCTGGCCAAATGTCAAAGCGATTACCGCGATTACCGTCAAAGTGTATGGTTTCAGGTACTTTAATAATTTTGTCATGTTTTACGTCTCACTCTTTTTCTTGATGAGCTTTATTCTTCATGTACTCAGCTATCTTAGCCATCAAAGCGAGGAGTTCAGCGCTATCTTTATCTCCCAGGTAGTCGACAAGTCCGTACATTTTTTCGAAGTGGCTTTTTCTCATGGCGGCAACCATCTCTGCGCCTTTATCGGAAAGGCTGACAAAAACCACGCGCCTATCTTCGGGCGATGATGACCTCGTTACATATCCCTGTTTCTCGAGTGAATTAATATGGTGGGTTATTGCCGCTAAAGTAACGTTCAATACCTTTGCGGCCTCTGACGGCATTACGGGCTCTCCCTTATTCAGGGTGGCGAGAAGCCACATGAAATATTTCTCGGAGTGCCGTAACCCTGAATCGTCTTTGGTTATGAAATTGGTGCGCCGGAACATATTCATAGCGCTTTGAAGTTCGTGGGCGCGTTCCGTAATTTGCTCTTTATCCATTTCTTGTACCCGCAACGGTTTCGATTTGTTAATATTTACTAAATAAATTATTTAGCAAGTAAAGTATATGCACATAAATACCGTCGGTCAAGATGAAACTTTGATAGAGCTTTTACTAGACTATCGTCCGGTTTAAGAGTGTTTATGCTGCAGGATTTACCTGGGCAGCAGCTTCTGTCCGGGTTTGCGGTTTATGGTAAGCATAGGCCAATGTCAGCGCTTAGTCGTCCTCCTGCACACCACTTGAAGCTTCCATTTTCTGCCACTGCATCGTATCATGCAAAAATTACTACGTTAGGTTGGTGAAAAATGAAGCGACATATTTCTATTCTATTAACAATTACATTTCTTATAACGGCAATCACATCATCGTGGAGCATTGCATTCGCCGCCCCTGCAAGTGCGGGTGCGGCTACGCAGAGCGTAGCGAGCCTGCCTCCACAACCCACCGTCTCCGCCGGGTCGGCGATACTAATGAACGCAAAAACAGGCGATGTGCTGTGGAGAAGGAATTCGAGCATAAGGCGCCCGATGGCGAGCACGACAAAGATAATGACCGCGCTAGTCGCCATCGAACACGGGAATCTTGACGACGTCGTAACCGTGAACGCAGATGCGCTCGGCCCCGGGTCGCTGGGAGGCGTAGGTCTCGCCAAAAACGAGCACATAACGCTACGGGATCTGCTCTACGCGCTGTTGTTGCCATCGGCGAACGATGCCGCGGTCGCAATAGCCGACCATGTCGGCGGCTCGGTCGGCGGCTTTGCTGACATGATGAATAAAAAGGCGGTCGAAATCGGCGCGAATCGCACGCATTTCGATAACCCACACGGCCTCGACAGCCCGACGCATTATACGACTGCATATGACCTGGCTCTTATCACAAGGTACGCGATGAAGAACCCGACGTTTTCGCAGATCGTTTCCACAAAGAGCTGGCGCCTGCATGGCACCAAAGTCGTAACCACGCATAATAATCTCTTGGCTATGTATTCGCCGGCAACCGGTGTTAAGACGGGATTTACGAATCGTGCCGGCAGTTGTCTGGTATCCTCGGCAACCAAGGGCGACGTGTCTTTAATAGCCGTGGTCCTCGGCGAGAAACGGCGTCCCAATATGTTTACTCAATCAGCCGGGTTGCTAAGCTACGGTTTTAGCCTTTACCAGGAAAAGCAATTGACATCGGCGGGCGTCGTTTATAAGACGATAACCTCACCCTACGGTCAGAAACTCGACTTGGTCGCAAAAGAGGCCTCGAGCGCAACCGTGAGGCACACGCTTCCCATATATACGGAAACGCACTACGCCGAGGACACTCCGCTTCCGGTCAAAAAGGGCGCAATTCTTGGAAGGGTAGTATCTTACCAGGCCGGGCGACCCGTAGCTGCAGCGGATCTCCAGGTAAAGAACGATCCCTTGCAACCGACTCTCATGCAAATGGCCGGCCACTATCTCTCTCCTCTCTTCGGCAGTTCTCTATTGGATGTGTAAATCCGGCCGGATTATGGAATCCAAACAGTAGCTTTAAGTTGCCGAAATCAATATCTTGGCCTAGGCTTAAGAGAGAAGCATTAGTATGAATAGCCGTTAATGGTTAAATACTCATGGCAGGAGATTTTGGTTGAGCACCGCTTTATCCTGCCGGCGATTGT
>NZ_JBTSLF010000008.1:0-19478 GCF_054640775.1 Candidatus Aquicultor sp.
ATCTAAATGGTTCTGGGTTGTAGCGTATAGCGGCGCCATGGCGCTCCTGCCGTTTGTAGTTTCAAACAACTATTACATCAAGATACTCATCGTTCTTGGAATCAACACGATCATGGTATTGGGTCTCAACCTTTTAATGGGGGCGGCCGGACAGGTCTCAATCGGCCACGCTGCTTTTTATGGGATAGGCGCCTATGCATCGGCGATAGTTACCACGAAGTACGGTCTCTCACCCTGGTTTGGATTGGCGGCGGCAGTTGTGCTCGGTGGATTGGTCGCATACGCTATCGCCTTGCCGACATTACGGTTAAAGGGCCACTATCTCGCAATGGCGACCCTGGGTTTTGCAGAGATCGTGCACGTGCTCTTCGTCGAGCTGAGGGATTTAACCGGCGGCACGGATGGGCTTTATGGTTTGCCTGCTATCGCTGTAGGAGGGTTTAGCTTCGAGACGCCGTTAAAGCTTTATATGCTGGTACTGGTCTTTGTTATCTTAAGCCTTATAGTATCGCTCAATATAGTCCACTCAAGGGTCGGACGGGCGCTCAGGGCGGTTCATGGCAGCGAGATCGCGGCAGCATCGTCCGGCGTAGATACAGCAAAATACAAGATACAGGTGTTTGTGCTTAGCGCTGTTTTAGCAAGCATCGGCGGAAGTTTTTACGCGCACATGGCGGGCTACGTAAGCCCCGAATCATTTACGCTCGGCGTATCGATTACCTTGGTAACCATGGTGGTCTTTGGCGGGATGACGAATATTTGGGGCGCCGTCATCGGTGCCTCGACTTTAACGGTTCTCGAGGAGTATCTAAAAGGATACGAGGACTACAACATGGTCATATTCGGAGGGATTCTTATTCTTGCGATGGTATTTATGCCACAAGGCCTGGTGGGAGCAGGCGCGAAGCTGGCAAGCGTTTTCAAACGGCGTTCCGTTATACTCCCGGATGCGGCAGGTGAGAAAAGTGCCGCTTCTTGATGTGGTAAACCTAACAAAACAGTTCGGCGGGCTCACCGCCGTAAATGAGGTGAGTTTCAGGGTTTACAGGGACCAGATAAAAGCAATCATCGGGCCAAACGGGGCCGGCAAGACGACCGTCTTTAACCTGCTGACAGGCGTTGATAAACCGACGTCCGGAACCCTAGTATTCGATAGCCATGATATCGCGGGCAAAAAACCGCACATGATAACAAAAACCGGAATCGCGCGGACGTTCCAAAACACGCAGTTGTTCGCAAACATGAGCATCCTGGAAAATGTGATGGTGGGGCGCCATGCGCGCACGAACTGCGGCATATTCAGATGCATGCTCGGCCTGCCGGCAGTTCGCAGGGAGGATGAAGAAAGCAAAGAAAAAGCCCACTCGCTGCTTCAACTCGTGGGATTGGAGAAAAAGGCGGATAAGCCCGCAGATGACCTGCCTATAGGCGAGCGCCACCTGCTTGAGATAGCGCGGGCGTTGGCGACCGAACCGAGGTTGATCCTGCTCGATGAACCGGCGGCCGGTCTCAACAACGAAGAAACGGCGCAGCTTGCAGAGACCATCTATAAAATAAAAGGCAACGGCGTGACTGTTCTGCTCGTCGAACACGATATGAGCCTGGTTATGGAGATATCGGACGAGGTGGTTGTCCTCAATTTCGGCGCGAAAATCGCGGAGGGCCCACCGCTTCTTATCCAGCAGGACGAGCAGGTCATACAGGCATACCTCGGGCAGGCGGTGCATAATGATGCTTGATGTAAGCGATCTCGATGTGTCGTACGGCCATGTCCGGGTTTTGAAGAACGTGAACATAGCAGTCGAGGAAGGCGAGATCATCACGATCATCGGGTCGAACGGCTCAGGAAAATCAACTCTTTTGCGAACAATCTCTGGTATGATCAAGCCCGGTTCAGGTAAGATAAAGTTCGGTGGGGAGTCAATCGAACGCCTGCCGGCCGAAAAGATGGTGGCACGCGGCATGTCGCACGTGCCGGAGGGCAGGCAATTGTTCGGACCGCTAAGCGTGCTGGATAACCTGAAGCTTGGCGCGTACGTGAGGCTCAGGAGCAGGAAGGAATCGAAAAAACAGATCGCAGAAGATATGCAGTTTGTCTTCAGCATGTTTCCGGTCCTCAAGGAGCGCGAAAGCCAGGCCGCGGGCACGTTAAGCGGAGGCGAGCAGCAAATGCTTGCAATCGGCCGTGCGCTGATGTCAAAGCCTAAACTGCTGCTTCTCGACGAGCCGTCAATGGGGCTGGCCCCGATTATTATCCAGAACATCTTCGCTACACTGAGGGAACTGCGAGAGAAAGGTCTGACGCTGCTCCTGGTCGAGCAGGATGCCATGGTCGCCCTAAGCATCGCCGATCGCGGCTACGTACTGCAAAACGGCGAAGTAGTAATGCATGACACGGGCAGCAATCTTTTAAATAATGACGAAGTCAAAGCGATTTATTTCGGTCATAGAAAACACGCACATCAGTAGTGGTTGCAAAACGCGAACATCCTAACTATATGGAGGATACAATGATTTGGAACCCCGAGTACGAATGTATCGACAGGAACAAGCTAAAAGAGCTGCAGCTAAAACGCCTGCAAACCCTCATAAAATGGGTCTACAACGAGGTTCCTTTCTACCGGGATAAACTGAGCGTTGCCGGCGTGAAGCCGCAGGATATAAAATCTCTCGACGATGTCGAAAAGCTACCGTTTACCACGAAAACCGACCTGAGGGACAACTATCCCTTCGGGATGTTCGCCGTGCCTATGGAAAACGTAGTCAGGGTTCACTCATCCTCCGGGACAACCGGCAAGCCCATCGTCGTTGGATATACAAGGGCGGATATAAACACATGGTCCGAGCTTACCGCCAGGGTCGCTACGGCGGGCGGCGCGACCTCAAAGGATGTCGCCCATATGGCTTTCGGGTACGGCTTGTTTACCGGCGGGTTCGGCATGCATGCGGGCCTCGAGCGCATCGGCGCCTCGGTTGTGCCCGTATCGACGGGAAATACCGAGCGCCAGATCATGATAATGAAGGATTTCGGCACTACAGTGCTTGTGAGCACACCGTCCTACGCACTGCACATCGCCGAAGTGGGTGAAGCGATGGGTGTAGATTTCGCCAAGTTACCGCTGCGAGTCGGGCTTTTTGGCGCCGAGCGATGCAGCGAGAAGACACGGAATGAAATCGAGTCAAAGCTCCATATCTCGGCAACCGATAACTACGGCCTGACCGAGGTCATGGGCCCCGGTGTGGCGGGGGAGTGCCAGGTCAAAAACGGATTACATATAAACGAAGACCATTTCCTCGTCGAAACGATCGATCCGGAGACGGGGGAACGATTGCCCGATGGAAGCGAAGGCGAACTGGTATTTACAACACTTACAAAAGAAGCCTTCCCCGTAATCCGCTACCGGACAAGGGATCTTACCAGATTGCTTATCGACCCATGCGGGTGCGGAAGGACCCTTGCCAGGATGGAAAAGGTAAAAGGCCGCACCGATGATATGCTTATTATTCGGGGAGTAAATGTCTTCCCATCGCAAATAGAGAGCGTTCTTTTTGAAATAAAGGGAATAGATCCACATTATCAGATAATCGTCGACCGAAAAGGCGCGATGGACCTTATCCAGGTGCTCGTAGAAGTCTCAAGCGATATATTTCCTGGAGACATGAAGGAACTCATGGCATTTGAGCGCAAAGTAGAAGCAAAACTTCAAACCGTGCTCGGGATAAAAGCCGATGTTAAACTCGTTGAGCCAAAGACACTGGAAAGAACAAGCGGAAAGGCAAAGAGGGTTATCGACAACCGTGATTTATAAACGTTATTATAATAACGTTGATAGATATATTTGAGGGGCAAGACAACCATGCAAAACGCAATAAAGAAGTTCCTGGACGACGCAAAAAACAACAACTTGAACAACACGATTGTAAGGCACGTGACCGCCTGGTTTCTGCTATTGATGGTCGGGATATTCTTATGGAAAATGTCACAACCTATTATAAATAATATTAGCCCAAAGAGCGGGCAAGAAGCGACGGCTACCGCCCTGTCGGTCGAGACAACGGCGTCTATTACAGCAAAAGGGAAGACGGTAAAGGCGCCTGTGAAAGCACCGGCAAAAACAGTTGTGGCCGGAACGACGACAACGACCGGGCTACAGAACATGCGCCTGCCTTCAGGACAAAACAGGGTTCAAGTACTGGTCGAGGCTTTGAACGTGCGGCAGGCGCCGGATATAAAAAGCGCCGTAGTAACAAGTATCAGTAAAGGCTCTATCGTCGAGGTTGAAGAGAGTAACGGCCAGTGGCTAAAAATCAGGACGGTAGATAATAACCAGGGATATATAAGCTCAAGCCCAGCGCTTGTGCGGGCAGCGCCATAACCGCTATAGTAACACTACCATTTAAAGCTATAACAGAAGATACCAGGAGAATAGATGTACCGGGAACCGCAGCAAAAATCAAAGAGCAAAGTATTTGGTATGGCCGGGGATTATTACCGCGTTCGCGTCCTTCAGATGGATGAGGAACTTCCCGCCGACCTCGAATGGCGCGAAGATATACTCTACAGAGGTTCCAAGGCATACCCTAGTAAACTGAAGGTAACCTACCGCATCCAAATATTGACAAGAGAAAACGCTGTTCACGAAATCGCAAACTTGCGCGAGAAAAGGGAAGCGAAAAAACGGTACAAGGCGATTAGGGAAGACCTTCACGAACTTTCCAAGATGAAGTTCGATGAGAAGTATAAGATTGACGACGCCGGCGCGAGTATCGAGTCCTTAAAGGAACTGCAAATTCTGTTCGAAGAGAAAACGATGTTCTTCACCGGCGTTCACCACACTCCGAAGAACTAGACCTCATATTCTCTACCAACCGGATGGGATACAATCAAGCTGCAGACGCTTGTGAACATGTGTATGTATTTGAGTATGAATAATACCTGCTCCGATAGATGCACTATTTGTGCTGTTACCGGTCGGGAGCCATAGGGCGCGGAAACCCTTGAATCTATCGGAGTAAAAGCTCCACCATAAAAGGGACCACCAGTAAGGAATAGCAGTACATATGTGCGACCAAGAGATACCTACGCGACGGGGTGCGAAGAAAAGAAATGATCGGCTACATAACCCGTTGCTACAAGCAATTCACAAGCGAAAATGTGTAGTTACAGCAAGTTATTTGTTAACATAACATATATTATGGTAACCAACCTACTTGAGTATTTTTCAAGTATCGTGAGCAGGAGTTTTACTATTTGTGCGGTGGTGAAAATGGCAACAAAGAAACATAATACTGATTACGCAGATGGGCTGACAATCATATCCCAGCTCATACCGGCTATTCCGCGCCCTTTAGTGAACCGTCAAATCGGTGCCCGGATTGCTCACCTTCGCCACGCTCACAAACTTACCCAGCAACAGCTTTCAGACCGCTTAGGCCAAAACTGGGCTACGCGCTCCTATATCTCTAATCTGGAATGTGGCCGGCATGAGTGCTCTTTGACGCTTCTGAAGCGGATTGCCAAGGAGCTAAAGACAACGTGCGCTTACCTTTTAGGCGAAGATCAGGAATATTTCAGTTTAACCCAGGAGGAAAAACGCCTAATAACCGCGCTAAGGCTCTTGAAAGCCAAGGGCGAGTTTATTTACTAAGCAGTTTAAGTATAAGCGTGGTATATTATGTTTATGAAGCGACTATACCAGATAGACGCCTTAAAAGGGATAGCGATTATATCAGTGCTCATTATGCATAGCATGCCCAGGGATGCGCTATCAGCGTCTTGCGCAGCATATCATATAGGCCAAGCCGTTCCGATATTTATGGTGTTGATGGGTTTTGCCGCCATGCAGTCATTTGATGCTCGGGGCATTGCGTTAATCCCGTATTATAAGCGGCGGTTCACGCGATTAGCGACTCCGCTTGCTATTGTATTTGCTGTCTCACTTGCCCTAGCGATACTTGCTCATCTGCCGGTTAATGTTGGCAGGGAGACCTTTATCGGGGTGCTTCCTATAAGCGGACCCGGGAACTATTTTATTACTCTGCTTATCGAGGCAACCCTGTTAATGCCGTTTTTCTACCTTGCGATGAAACGAGTTCCAAAAACAACGATTGCCCTCTCGTTCTTCATAAGCTTTCTCTATGAGTTGACCGCCCCGCATATTGGCATCTTTTTACGCTATCCAGTTTTATATGCCTCGGTGTTTCGTTACTTGCCAGCGATTGCACTCGGTATGTGGATTGCGAGCGACTATCAAATATCATCTGGTCGCAACCGGTTTATTCTGTTAGGTACTCTTGCGAGTCTTGCCTACATCACAGTATCCACGTTTTTCGGTTTTCGGGTCACCTATTTCCTCCCCTTTTGGGGAACGCAAAACATCCTCTCGTTTTTCTACCCAGTGCTCTTAACCATGATCGGGCTTCGCTTCTTGCCGCGAAGTAACCTATTGGAAAAGCTAGGCAGGGCATCATATCACATCTTTTTGGTGCAAATTGTGTATTTTGGTGCAGGCTTGCCACTTGCCATGCTATGGCCTATCAAAACAATTACCGATGTGACTATTTGCATCGGCTTAGGCTTAGGGTTGTATTCACTGCGGGTGTCGCCACAACGCATAAAATCTCTCGCATAAAAAAACACTCTATAGATTAACATTACCTATAGTAAGAAAACCGCTTAGAACGGCGTACAGAGCGTCGGCAAAAGATGGCAATAATGACACATGTATTCAATCGACCAATCAAGTGCGTTTGCGCTGGAATGCCACTATACGCCACTATAAAAGTGTTCGGCCATATATCCGATCAGATATCGAATAATCCTTGTTACGATCCCGAGTTTAGCCGACCTTACGCATAGCTCCTTGGTTGAAATCGCGGTTTCTTGTATAGAATTCGTTTGCCGACCATTAGTACACAAACTCATTTAGCGAATGTTGTCTACGTTTACGATTGTACTGTAATTACACCGTTAGCTATCGCCGGGATATTCCTGCCGGATTAATCACAACGTGTATTTCATTAATGCTTTGCGGTTTTACCAGGAACTGGCAGATACTACCAAAATAGTTTAGATAACGCTAACTGTGAGCGCGTGTTGCATGCACGTTGTCTGTGAGGCCACCCCTTGCTATGCATAATAAAAGCTCTTTTTGGATAATAACTACTTGAGGATGGCAAGATACGGGAGTAATCGATGTTAGCAATTGAGAAATCCGTGTTCGTTAATGTGCCGGTCGATATAGCATATGCGACCTGGGCAAACTATAGCAGCTTCCCTGCTTTCACCAATTACGTTAAAAGAGTCGATAAGATAACGCGAAAAAGAACGCGCTGGGTCATCGAAGTGCTCGGCTATCAGCTTGAGTTTGAAGCGGAAATAGATCAGCTGAAACCGAACAAGCTCATCTCGTGGCACTCGGTAACGAACGTCAAGCATTTCGGTTCCGCCTACTTTGACCAGGGTAATGGCGGTACAACCGTTACTCTCCGGCTCTTATTCGATACCGAGAATTTGGCCGACACCCTTATCGAGGATTTGGATCTGTCGTGGGGCGAATTCGAGGCAGCCCTGGAGCAAGCGCTGGCAGATTATAAGACTTACTGCGAGCAGATGTGGTGGGCGGTTCCTGCAGTCATTTAAGGCGTGTAAGGCCTCTATGCGAAGAGGCTCACCACCTCATCTGTTTCTACATTGACCAGGCCTTTATCGGTGATCTTAAGCTTCGGCACGGTTGCGAGTGTTATAAACGAGAGCGTCATAAATGGGTCCTCGAGGTGCGTGCCTAAATCGGCCGTCGCTTTCCTAAGCTCTTTCAACCTCGTGTAGACCGTGTTGCTGTCATCCTCGGACATGAGTCCTGCTATGCGAAGCTGCAGGGCCGAGAGTACTTCCCCTTTATTTACCGCGACAAGCCCACCTTGCATATCGATAACAGCGTTTGTCGCAACGGCCATGTCTTCATCGTCGACGCCCACGACCACTATATTATGCGCATCATGCGCTATACTGGAGGCGATTGCTCCTGTGCGCAACCCCATACCCTGGACCAGGCCCATCGCGAGTTTAACATGGCGGCTGTACCGGTTCACAACGGCGACCTTCAGCACGTCATTGCGCTCATCGCTTACCACGTGCTCGTTCATAGTCGGGGACGGAACGGTGATCTCCTCCGTCACTATCTCTCCGGGAATGATCTTTATAACCCTGGTGTGCGCACCTCTTGCAGGTAACGCAAAGTCATTCACACTTACATTGTTAGTGAAAATGCTGTTCTTAAGCGTAATCGGGGGCTCGTATTTCTCAATATACTGCAGATCCTGGCCGACGTCGTAGATGATAACGCCGTTTTTGATGACCGTCCGTATATAGACATCGGTGAGGTCTTCGAGGATCAGCATATCGGCAATCCTCCCGGGGGCAATCGCTCCCCTATCGTTCAAACCGTAATGTTGCGATGGATTAAGGCTTACCATCTGGATGACGAGCCTTAAATCGATACCCTTTGCTATCGCCTTGCGCACGATACTATCCAGATGGCCCTGCTCGATGAGGTCGATCGGGCTCAGGTCGTCGGTAACGAGGGCCATGTTGCGTGATGTCATATAATTGACTGCGGGCAAAAGCGCATTGAGGCTTTTAGCCACCGAGCTTTCCCTGACCATCAAAAACATACCGCGGGCGATCTTTTCAAGCCCTTCCTTCAGTTCGGCGGTCTCATGGTCTGAACTGGGCCCGGCCACCAGGTAGGCGTTAAGCCTTTTGCCCCTAAGCTCCGGGGCATGACCGTCGATGGGGTCGCTTGCCGCGACCAGTATTTTTTCAAGTGTAGTCGGGCGGCCCGCCATAATCCCGGCTACATCCATTACTTCTCCCAGGCCGATAAACGCGGGGTCTGAAAGGAGCATTGCGATCTCGTCCCTACCGATCGAGGCGCCGGTCGTTTCTATCTGGGGCAAGGTCGATGGGACGCTCGACGGCGCCATGAAGAAGAAATCAATCGGCACGTCACGCGAGGCTTTATGCAGGTAATTAATCCCGGTGAGGCCGGCCACGTTGGCGATTTCGTGCGGGTCGGCTATGGCGGTGGTGGTGCCGTGCTTGATAAGCTCGACGGCAAGCTCTTCGGGTCTCAGCATCGATGTCTCGATATGCATATGCCCGTCGACGAACCCGGGGACTACGATAGAGCGTTGCAGATTTCGTTCGTAGCTCCCCTTATACCTGCCTATGCCTGCGATAATGCCATGGTGTATCGCGATATCGGCGGTCTCGAAAGCGCCGGTAAAGACGTTAACGATCTCTGCATTTTTAAGCACGAACTCAGCCGGCTCGACCCCGCGCGCCACCTGAATTATTTCATAAAGCTCCTCGTAGTCCATGTAGGGATTATTCCTATCCTGCGGACTTTTGTAACGCGTTACTTAAGACGCCTCTGCTAGAGATCAGAACAAGACTGTTCTGGCGTGATCAAACGCCGGTGCTCCCGAAACCGTCAGCTCCGCGGACTGTCTCATCGAGTTCATCAACGACGCTGAACGTAACGGATTCCACCTTTTGGATGACCAGCTGGGCGATCTTATCCCCTTTTCGCACCTCGAAGGGCTCTGTTTTATCGGTGTTGATAAGGATAACGCCGATCTCCCCTCTGTATTTGCTGTCGATAAGCCCGGGAGCATTTACGATACTGATGCCGTGTTTGAGGGCCAGCCCGCTTCGCGGCTGAACAAAACCACCGTAACCTGTGGGAATGGCTATACTTATACCTGTCGGGATAAGGGCCCTCTCCCCCGCCGGGATCACCTGATCGATTCTACTTCTCAAATCACAACCGGCGTCCCCTTCATGCGCGTACTCGGGCGCCGGGATATCTTTATCGAGCATCTTTATATTGATATGCAAGAGCGTTGCCTCCTTATGTAGTGCTTGTTGTTTGTCCCTCAGCATATGGTAGCAGAAAGCGGCACTCGCTTACAGCTCGCAAGCCTCCTGTTTTACGCGCAAACTTTCGTTATCCCCAGTCCGCACCGGGTAAACATAAAGATAGAGAAAAATCGGGGGTGTAGAGATATGAAACCAGAAGAAATGAGCCTTGATCAATGTATACGAGAGCCTGGAGTGTATTACAACGCGGATGAAGGCACCATCATTAGAATCAGCAGGGTTTCCCCGTTGCTGTATAATTCCGAGCAGCTTGCGACCGGCAAAAAAGGCGGGGAGCCTTCGTCGGTGTGCGTGAAAATAGCCGATGACCCTGCGCTAAATGACGATGAGGTCGAAGGGATCATTCGAGCCAGAAAGCTATGATTAGAAATCCTTGCGGCAGATTATAGATGTTCGTAAGCGTGAGCGAGTTCTTTGGTGAGCGCCCGCATAATCCTGCCTATAGGACAGGCGGAGATGCAATACAGCGCACAGAAACCCTGGTCAAGGCAGTAAATTGGCCGGTTGCCCAGCTCTTCGCTTCTGCTGTCGATTAACGTTTTAAGAGAGCCGAGGGTTTGCTCTCTCGACCCGTTTTCTTGCATGAGAATCTCCAGAAAATCCGCAACGGAGCACTTCTGGGAGCAGCACTCCCGGCAGTAGCGTGGCTCACGGCATGCCGTGAGCATCTTTCTGGTGTGGTCCCACTCTTCGTCGGAAAAACCTTCTAGATGCAGGATGGCGCTTTCAAAATCGGTCAACCGGATCACCCTAACAAATCTCGAGCAACTACCTGATCGCATTGATTATAAGGGATTTTAGCATACCCAAGGGTGCAAATACACTACTCTGAGGTAAAGGGGTTTTGGGCAATGCGCCGGGTATGTGTAGGTATGTTTATCCCCTCAGGTAGGTTGGTACCAATCTGGTTGCCTCCTGCGCCAGCTCGTTTAGAAAATCGCTGGTGTAGGGCTGTATAAAACCGGCGTTGGCGACCATTACGGTTTTTGGGTTGAACTGCTGCAAGAAATAGCGGCGTGCTCCGGCATCGTGCAGGTGCTGCGCGATAGCGATCACATCGTCTCTTTCGACAAAACCGGGGACGACCGTAGTTCTAAATTCCGCCTCAAGAACACCTTCTTTTTCGGCCTGTGAAAGCAGCCCGATGCTCTCTTTGACCCGCTCAGCGAAGTCTTGGTTTTGCACCGCCGTCGCAGCCCGATACTTATCAAAACCGGTTTTTATATCCATCGCGACAGCATCCACAAGCCCGTCACTTAATAGCTCTCTAAGGATATTTGGACGTGTTCCGTTCGTATCGAGCTTTACCTTGAGCCCAAGGTTTCTTATGAAGCGCATGAGACCTGCCAGGTTGGATTGCATCGTCGGTTCACCGCCGGTGATGCAGACACCGTCGATCCAGCCCTCTTTTGCGGCCAGCGTCTCCTGTATCATCTCGGGGGTTATATCGGGGATGCTCTCGTGTTCAAGTACCAGCGCGGAGTTATGACAAAACGGGCAGCGCAAATTGCAGCCGCCCGTGAAAACCGTCATCACTAAATGGCCTTCCCAATCGAGCATGCTAAGCGGTAGAAGCCCTTTAACGCCAAACGTGTTCATGGCCAATTCACCAACCGGTGTAATACCCGTTACAGCCATTTTTCAATCTCCTGCCTGCTGGGAACCTCACCCCTCCACGAGGTCATCTCGTTGCCGCTCTCATCGGTTACAATGATTGACGGCGTCGACATCACCCCATAGAAAGCTGCCTCGGCCAGCCCATCTACATCATCTAGGTTAAAAAGCTCCGCTTTCGGGCTATCGGCTACCGCCGCCTTTGCAGCGGGACATTTCGGACAATCGGTTTTCCAAAATACTTTTACTATCTCTGCCATGAATCGCTTTCCTCCATTGTTATCCATCCATTACTGTAATTACTAAAACATCGCTTGCTAGATGGAGGTTGATTACATCGGGGTGGACAAATAACGCCCACCCCTCACTTTATTCTTGATTAACGCCCAACCTCTAATCGATCATTCGCAATTCCTAGCACCCGTGTCCGTTGCCCGAGACGCTTGTCTCTGCGATCAGGCCGGTTCTGATTCTATCCACAAGCTCGCCGGTTTTGCCCTTGTTCCAGGTTGTGACCTTGGAGTAGTAGCCGACGATTCTGGTGATCCCGTAGACGGCCTCAGAGCCGCAGTTCGGGCATGCTTCTGAAAGGCCGCGTGAGGTGCGCCTGCAGGCCTCGCAGACGGTAAACTCCGGGCTGAACGCGATCTGCTCGGCATGCGTCGTTCTGAACGTCTTAAGGACAAAGTTCTCGATCGATTTCGGTGAAGGCTCTTTCTCGCCCAGCCATATGTGGACAATGGCGCCGGCCTCGATCAGCGGGTGGAACAGGCTTTGCTTTTTCACCCGGTCGACGTAATCGACGTCGGCCTCGACCGAGATATGGATGCTGTTCGTGTAATAATATTCGTCGGTGCCAAGGTTGCCCTTGATCACGCGTTTGGTTTGCTCGGGATAGTATTTCATATCAAGCTTGGCTAGACGGTAGCCTGATGACTCCGCCGGGGACTCCTCGAGGACCATCTTCACGCCATACTGCTCGGAAAGCTGTCTGGCCTTTAGATTCATATGCGAGATGACTTTAAGGCCGAATTTAAGCGCCTCGTCGGACTCGTGCAACTGCATTCCCCTGTGCGTCTGGACCATTTCGTTCAAGCCCAGGATGCCGCAGAGATATGTCAGCCTGTCCATCCTGAGGTACGGCTCGCCGTCTCTGGATTGAGAAAGCATCCCAAGAGGCCCGCCCGTACCAAGCTCCATCAACTCGCCGATAAAGCCTTTCTTCTGCACATGCGCCTTGGCGACAAGCTCCATCGTTCTATTGATCTCTGCAAAGAGCAGCTCATCGTTGCCCATCGCTTTAAAAGCGATCCTTGGAAGGTTTATCGTGACGTTCTGCAGGGCCGAGAACCTCATCTTCTCGGGGGCCTTGGCCTCGTCGAGGTCTTGCTCGCCGAGTTTTAGCTTCAGGCGGCAGCACTGGCTGACGGTGACCTCATCCCCGCGGTCGAACACGAAGTACGTGATACCCTGTTTCGATGCGACGAGGCTTGCAAGCTCGAGAAACTCCTGCCAGCCCTCGGTCCTGAAGAACTCCTCGTTGATGTGTAAAAGCGGTTTAGGAAACACGAACGTCTTACCGTTTGCGTCACCCTCGAGGTAGATCTCGAACATCGCCTTAACGAATGCCTGAGCTTCTTTCTGGTACGCACTGTATGTCTTGCCGGTGTACTTCCCTCCCGGACCTATTGCCGGTGTTTCGGCGAAATGTCTCGGGATATTCCAATAAAGGTTAAAGTCGGTAAACGTTACCTGCGAACCCCGTGCCCCCGCAAGCTGGTTGAACTCATAGATGAGCATCTGAGCGAGCTGCTTGACCTGTTCGTATGTCTTATCCACCAGATATGGGGCAAAGAACATGTTTACAGCTTCCCAGCCGACCGCGCCCGCATAATGCGCCTGCAGGCTCGAGGCCATCTTGACCATATGCCCGATCAGGACCTCCGGATGTTTTGCCGGTTTTGACGTGCTCGTTATATTTGGAAGGGACAACCCATATTTCTTTATATATTCAAGCGAGTGACCGCCGCAATAAGGACGAATAATAAAGCCTAGATCATGTAGATGAATGTCTCCCATAAGATGTGCGAGCGCGACGTCTTCGCTGAATACCTTGCGAAGCGCAAACTCTTTAAGAATAGTCTCAGCAATCGTTAGATTAATCGATTCCGGGTTATGAGTGGTATTGCTGTTTTCCTTGTTCGCGTTTTTGATGATTTCCTCGACATCGTACATCGGCAGGCCGAGGTTGGAGTGCTTCTTGTGCATTATCGTGAGGTTTCTTTGCAAAAGCTCAAGGTCGACGAGCTCACGGATAATACTGGTCGTGATGGAGCTGAAGTTGCTCTCGAAGAGCTTCTTCTCGACAGCTGTTGCGATCTCTGTGGCCAGGCTCTCACCCGCCCCTGTTTCCTTGACGAGCGAATTTACGATTTTTGCCTTATCCCAAATGTTGATCTCAGACTTTGATGTGGTACTGACTAAAAGCGCGATGTCGGTCGCGTTCCCCTCCTCACGGAAGGTTCTCACTACGTTGATGATCCTGTCCGGTCGAGCCTTACTTTCTTCTTCAATTTCAACTTCGGTTTCTGAATCTGTGGCAATTATGAAATCGGACATGCTCTGCCTAAACCTCCTCTTACTACGTGCCTAGCGACTACATTAACTACTGCTGATTTAACTCGCTTTGCCTCTGCTCGAAATACATATGCTAGTACTGAACTTTGATAGGCTGCTCTGATTTACAAATGTTATGACCGGTATGAGATTACTTCGATATTAATTATAGGCTTCGACCTCTGCTTCGACTTCGGCTATTTAAGATTCTTCAACTCTTGCGTGAACTCTTCCAGGTCTTTAAACTCCTTGTAAACAGAGGCAAAGCGAATATAAGCTACTTTATCTACTTGCTTTAAGACTTTGAGGACTCGATCGCCCAATTCCTTTGACTCTACTTCATTTTTAAATTCGTTCCGTAAGTTGGCCTCGATATCATCGACAATCTGCTCTACTTGCTCTCTGGCCACCTGCCTTTTGACGAGCGCTCTTAATACGCCATTGAGCAGTTTGGTCCTACTGAATGGTTCGCGCTCTCCATTTTTCTTGATGATCGTGAGCGGTATCTCTTCTAACTTTTCAAAGGTCGTAAACCGCCTGTTGCATTCAAGGCATTCCCGTCTTCTCCGGGTGACGTCATTCGTCTCATTGATCCTTGAATCGACTACCTTTGAATCGTTAAAACCGCAGTAAGGACACCTCAAGCTTGCACCTTAATAACAAGTTATCCACAGGTTTATCCACAACATATTGAGTCTGTATGCTTAGTATACCACTACATATGGTAGCGTTAAACCAAAATTGGCAGAAAAATTTTCACCAGCAGAATAACCGCTGTACAACACACGTAAAAAATTTCAAGCGGTTGCTCACTCACCCACGCCAAGCAAAATGGAGGACTTAGGAATGGCAGAAGTGGACAAAAAGCGAACTGGTGTTTGCAACGAACATACTTTTGTGGTAGATTTAAGCCAATTAGACATACACGGATATTTACAGATGCTCTTGAGGAGGAAGACATGCCGCAGAAGCAAGATACGCTTACGCAACGTCAGCGCCAAATACTGGATTTTATCCTGTCCGAGGTTAATCGAAAAGGATATCCGCCGTCGGTGCGTGAGATCGGGCAAGCGGTCGGTTTGAACTCAAGTTCTACCGTTCATAGCCACCTCGCGGCGCTCGAGCGCAAGGGCTTCATCAAACGCGACCCGACAAAGCCGAGAGCGCTTGAAGTGATGGATTTTCGCCTCAACAACAAAGGCATCAGCCCCGACAAAGTTAAGAACGTTCCCCTGGTCGGCAGGGTCGCAGCGGGCACACCTATTCTCGCCCAGGACAACATCGAAGACAACTTTGCACTTCCCGTTGAGATCGCCGGTGAAAATTCCTTTATGCTTAAGGTCAAAGGCGACAGCATGATAGAGGCCGGTATTTTAGACGGGGACTACCTCGTCGTGCGCCAGCAATCGGCGGCCGACAACGGCGATATTATCGTGGCGTTACTTGGCGAGGAATCGACCGTGAAGCGATTCTTTAGAAAAGGCGACCGCGTTCTTCTAAAACCCGAAAATAAGACAATGGAGCCGATTATCACTTCGGATGTGACGATTCTCGGTAAAGTCGTCGGATTGATGAGGAAGTTTTAATCCATCCAGCCCCAGAGATTCCAGTACGTACCTAGTTCGGGATTGCAAACTGCACGTAATCGTCTGTACTCGCTTCAGGGATATCGGCGACTATCTCAGTGCCGTCCGGCGTGTGGGTCTCGGAGACGACAAGACAGAGGCTGTAGAGCCGCTGTATTACGTCGCCACGGGTGTAGGGCACCTTAAGGTGCATCCGAACAAGACCTTTGCGCATGCTCTCATCGATAGCATGGCGGATCTCGTCTAATCCGATTCCCTGCGCCGCCGATACTTTGACGCTCCCAGGGTAGACTTTCTTAAGCCTCTTCCGGTCGAGCTCGCTGATGAGGTCTATTTTATTAAACACGAGCAGTTGTGGTTTCGAATCGACCTCGAGTTCTTTAAGGACATCCTCGACTGCCGCGATCTGCCCCTCCATCTGGGGATGGCTTGCATCCACTACATGCAAGAGAAGGTCGGCCATGCGAACCTCGTCAAGGGTCGACCTGAACGCCGCAATGAGCTGGTGCGGGAGCTTCTTAATAAAGCCGACGGTGTCCGAGATGACGATCTCTTTCTTGTGGTCCACATTGAGCTTTCTGGTGGTCGAATCAAGCGTTGCAAAGAGCTTGTCCTCTACCAGCACATCCGAGCCCGTGAGCGCATTCAGCAATGTTGACTTACCGGCATTGGTGTAGCCGACAAGGGCGACATTGTAGACGCCTTGCTTCTGACGTTTCTTACGCTGGACATAGCGGTTCTTTTTGACTTCCTCAAGCTCTTTAGTAAGACGCTGGATGCGTTTGCGCATCAACCGCCTGTCGGTCTCAAGCTGTGTCTCGCCGGGACCGCGCAGACCGACTCCACCGACTCCCTGGCGCTCCAAATGCTGCCACATACCCCGCAATCTAGGCAGAAGGTAGTTAAGCTGTGCAAGCTCAACCTGAAGCTTGCCTTCGGCTGAGTGCGCATGCTGGGCGAATATATCCAATATAATCCCTGTGCGGTCGATGATTTTAACCTTTTTGATGATATCTTCGAGGTTTCTCTGCTGCGACGGGGATAGATCGGCGTCGAAGACAACGATCTGCGCATGCTCTTCCCGCACGACCTCGGCTATCTCTTCGGCTTTTCCCGGGCCGATATAGGTTCGCGGGTGCGGTTTATCCCGGTGTTGCATCTCGCGGGCTACTACTTCCGCACCGGCGGTCGAAACAAGTTGCTCGAGTTCGTTGAGTGACTGCTCCGCCTCCCACTCGGACTCGGCGCCAAGTTGGATGCCGACGACTACGACCCGCTCGCTATTTTCTGCGTTGTTATCGGTAATTTCTATAATATCTGTCGCTCTCCCATGTTCGATAAAATCTGCGCCGCGTGTGCGGCACTCTAAGAGTATAAGAAATAGTGCCCGAAGACAATGGACAACGGGCTGCTAACAGCAGCTATTTAGAGAACGCAAACCACAATGCTACAGCGAGTCTTTAATCCTCTGAAGCGCCTCGGCGAGCCGGTCGTCCTTTACGCTTAAGCAAAGCCTGACATAGCCTTCGCCGGACGGGCCGTACGCGTTTCCCGGTGAAACGACAACCCCCGCCTTTTCAAGGATATGCGTTGCGAAACTTGCCGATGAGTAGCCTTCCGGCACCCTCACCCATACGTAAATCGTCGCTTTCGGCGTACGCGCGGTGAGACCTAATTTGGCGAGCGCCTCCATAACCATATCGCGGCGATGTGCGTAAATATCGCGCATCTCCTGGATAATATCCTGCGGTCCCTCGAGCGCCTCGATGCCCGCGTATTGGATCGCATTGAATATACCCGAATCGACATGGGTCTTTACCCTTCCCAGGGCTTCGACGACTTTGGCGTTTCCACATACCCAACCGATACGCCAGCCGGTCATATTATAGGTTTTGGAGAGCGAATGAAACTCGACACCCACGTCTTTTGCGCCAGGGTATTGCAGAAAGCTCGGTGCGACATATCCATCGAACGTTATCTCCGAGTACGGATTGTCATGCCCGACAATAACCTGGTTCTTATCAGCCCATGCGACAAGCTCGTTGAAGAACCCATCGGTTGCGATTGCGGAGGTCGGGTTATTTGGATAGTTTAGCAGGAACATCTTGGCATCCCTGGTCGTTGCGGCATCAATGGCTTCAAGGTCCGGCAAGAAATCATTTTCCTCGACCAGCGGGACATGAACCGGGTTGACCCCCGCCAAAATGGCGCCCGTAGTATAGTTGGGATATCCCGGGTCGGAGATCAACGTAACATCGCCCGGGTCGAGAACTGCCAGGTCGATGTGTGCAAGACCTTCCTTCGATCCAATAAGCGGCAAAACTTCCGTGTCGGGGTCTAGATCTACGTTAAAGCGTTTCTTATACCAACCGGCGATGCTGTTTCTAAACGCCGGCAGCCCGTAATATGAGGGATAACGGTGGTTGGCCGGGTTGTTCGCCTCTTCGCATAGTTTATCGATGATGTTCTGCGGAGTTGGCTCAACAGGGTCGCCGATACCCAAGCTTATTACGTCAACACCCTGCGCTCTTTTCTCGGCAACCTTTTTGTCGATCTCCGCAAACAAGTATGGTGGAAGGTTGTCGATCCGCCTCGAAAGTTTCATTGTTAGTTTTGCCTCCTCTAATTATGTAAGTAATGGCTGAGGTGATTAGCCAAAGACAATTATCATTTAACCTAACATATTTTTAGCTGGTAATGCTAGACATATATGGTAAATTAGGGCAAATAGCTGCCTTTTAGTAAAAACGCTGAACTTTTTTACCTATTCAACGAATATATGGGCAGAGGTGTAAATGATTCAAGATGAAGTATTAGTCAAACGCATACAATCGGGCGATATCCAAGTGTTCGAGCATCTCGTAAGGCATCGCTCCCTCGCCTATTTTATCATTAATTCTAGGCAAGGGAGAGCTTTTTTAGGAAGGTAATGTCTGGTATCATGGTTCAGATATAAAAATGACCGGAAGGTACACTTTACGTGAGCCCTCTGGTCATTTATTTGGATTCAACTGTTATCTACTGCATTGATTCAGCGATATCTTTGAGGCCGTCAACGCTACTATTATCGTAATCATATAACGTAACACTAAGCCCCTTCTCATACCAACCCAGCGTAGCCTTAGGCGCTGCTATAGCATTAGCGGGCAAGGTATCGTTTCGGGTCGCTAAGCCCCTCTGCCCCCTGACTGCAATTTCAGATACATCAGGGCGTTGCTTCTTTGTTTCATCGATCTTAGGATCAAACCCTTCAGGCAACTGATGATATATTAAGTAGAGTTCCCCTGTATATCTCAGGTATAGAATGTTGTTATTTTCTACGTATATCCCAATTAAATTATGACCGGCTATATTTTCCGGCGGTACCGGAAAATTATACGGCAACAAGCTTTTTGCATCATTGACCGTCGCTAATTTTTTAGAATGTTTTTCGATATCATCCAGTATCGTATCTCCAGTTAGATCGTGATTTGTCGATTGCGCCTCTGTCTTTATATTACTGATTTGAGGTGAATTGCCTTTTTCAGCTTTGCTGGTCATCATAGCAAACATAACTATGACCAAAGCGCTTATCACAATGCCGCTTAGAACTTCTAGTTTCCTATTCTTTATTAAAGTCATCATCTAAATTTACCCTTCCAGATATCATGGATTCACACAATTCTACTTATGTTGGATATAGTGCTCGGTCGCTGATATAGCATTCCATTCATAATCAG